>JAFIEW010000077.1 GCA_020832375.1 Cyclobacteriaceae bacterium | reverse complement strand
TCGGTAACTTCGTTTTCGCTTGCTGTTAATTCATCAGGCTGACCGATAACGATATTCTCAACTTCTACTTCGCAGTCATTCGCATCAGTAATCGTTACACTGTAGGTTCCAGCTACTGCCGTTAAATCTGCATCCGTGCTGCCATCACTCCATAAATAAGTAAATGGCTCGGTCCCGCCTTGAACTGTTAGCGTTGCACTTCCTTCATCGCCGAAGCATAAGGCATCGGTAACTTCGTTTTCGCTTGCTGTTAATTCATCAGGCTGACCGATAACGATATCATTGATCTCAAACTGGCATTCATTATTGTCTCTTACAACAACACTATAAGTTCCTGCAGCAAGATTTTCAAAAGTATTTGAAGCTTGGAAAGCTCCGCCATTAAGGCTAAACTGATAATCTCCAAAGCCACCTAAAACATCAACAATTGTGATGCTTCCGGTTTCCTCGCCATTACACAATACATCAACAACTTCAGCTGTCGCTGTAATTGGTTCAGCAATGGTGAAATCAAATGAACCATCTAAAGCTATTGGATCACAACTTTCTCTTTGTGCTTGAATGGTTAATGTATAATCAGTTGCATCTAAACCATTTCCTAAGTTAATGGTAAGAACACCACCATTTCCTTCTTGACTTGTACCTTCAGCATCACCATTTAAAAATACCTGATAATCTACGCCTGTTTGAGAATTCTGAATTTCAACAATTACCTCTTCGCCATCACAATATTCTGTTTCTTGGGTTGCGAAATCACGATTAGTAAGTGGGGTAGGAATAATTTCTAAATTAACCTGACCTGTTAGATCAGCAGGAGCTGCCTCACAACCTGAATCATTACTTACTAAGGAAACTAGGGTTAAGATTGTATTAGCACTTACTTGGAATTGAGTGGTAAGTGTATTTTCACCGTTATTTAAATTTGCTTCTGTATAATTAGTTGTACCATCAGTATATACTGCGGTGTAGGTTTGTCCGGCTACACCTGAGATTTCAATGGTAAATTGAGCGTTTTCGTCTTCACAAACAATGACAGGGTTAGTAGCAGCTAGAATAGTAGCCTCAGGTGCAGGAAGCTCTATAACTTCCTCTTCACCAAGCATATCCTGAACGCAGTTGGTGGCTTCGTTTTCAGCAACAACCGTATAAGTACCGGCCAAGAATGGGCCTGCAAAATTAAACGGATCACCTGTTCCCGTGAAAGTAGCAATCGGCTCTGTATTCCCTTCTTGAAATAAGGAGTACACAATTCCATTCTCACTACCATTCAAACCAATATCGACACCGTCTTCACCTTCGCAATAAGTATTTGAGCTTAACTCAAGGGTATATTGTTCAGGTAATGGGTTTTGTAACAATTCTATTGAACCATCCATGTCAGACTCACAGCCTTCAGAGCTTTCTGCCACGATCGTATAAGTACCTGTTAGTTCAACTAGGCCAAAACTCAGGGCAGAACCATCACCTGTCCGGGTTTCAAATTCAGTTCCATTTCTTAATAACCGATAAGTTGTACCGGCTTGCGATCCTGATAAAGTAAGTTCTGCACCGTCTTCATCTTCACAGAACTCAAGCTCATCAGTCGTTTGTAATTCAAAAATATCAGGTCTTGGATTTACCGTTGCGGTATAATTACCACTTATATTCCCTTCACAAAGGGGATTGGTCACAAATCGTGCATCTAAAAGGGTAATTTCCAAATCACCTTCAAACTCAGGTATAAAAGTGATACTTCCTCCTGTGCCTGAAACGTTCTCCACAGTAAATGTACGTATTTCGTCTTCTGATAAATATTCTATTCGATACTCAATATTTAGGTTGGCTGTTCCCTCAATTTCTACAGGAAAAGTTAGTTCTTCATCAGCGCAGATGTTTTGATTATCTCCGTTCAATGAAGCATTTGGCGTTGGAGTCAACTCAATGGAAAGTGTTTCTTCCGGTCCTGCTCCGCACTCACTTACTGCTCTTACAATGATTGACCCAAGTACTCCAGGATCTTCGGAGATAACATCTACTGATATTTGTCTCTCATCTTGAGGAGTTCCTGTGGTGAATACAACACCTGCCGGTAATTGCCATTCATAAGAATCAGCCTCAGGCTGCTCGTCGATAGAGTATTGAATACCTGCCTGACCCTCACATAGGTTAACGGGGCCTTGAATAGGAGAAGGACGTAAAGGCCTTCTGGTCACTTCTGCTGAAACCTCGTCTGTAACTACACATCCGCTTGGACCTTCAAAAGTATAGGTTAAAATGATATCTTGACCAATCAGTGACTCTGTGGGAGAAAAAACTCCCGCTGAAACTCCCGGTCCTGACCAAGTACCATTTCCCGGAGTAAGACCCGGGTTTGCAAAGAGATCTACAACGCCATCTTCTATACAAGCGGTAATTGGTTCACCTGCATCAATAGGATCCAATTGAATTACAGTAACTACTATTTCATCAAATGTGTCGCAAGTTTCTTGATCTTCATACCTAAGGGTATATTCTCCGGGTGCAACACCATCTGGATCAAAGAACCAATTACCTGAACCATTAGGATCTTCAACAACACCAAGTCCGGCAGCTGTTTGATTGGTCCATATTCCTCCCGCGGGTGAAAATCCTGAAAGCTCTCTACGTTCCTCACCTTCGCAAATCTCAAAATCCTCGCCCGCATTAACCGAGCTAAGAGAGTTTACATTTACATTATCAGATCCAAAGGTCACTGCATCAACACCTCCGGAAAAATTGGTAGCATCAGCTAAACGCTTACCTGAAATTGTTCCGGTAGTGTTTTGAGTCAACCACTGATCTGAACCTGCATTTATTTTCAATACAAGTACTTGGCCTAAATTTTGAACATCAGAACCCGCATCGGCTCTAATTCCGATGCGAGCTTCCGAACCGACAGTTCCGACAACTTCCCAATATTCATTACAACTAAGTATATCCTCATTATTTGGAACAATATTAGTATCATTACCATAAGCTAATAAGGGGCTGCTATTAACATAACGGATGTTCCATGCATTTCCACCCGGATCAGGGTTAGTTAATCTCGCTCTTCCAAAACGCCCCGCATCACCGATCGGGAATCTGAAAGTGGCATTACCGGGTATATTTTCTTTTCGTACAGCTCCGTCAATATAACTAGAAGCTCCCGCTCCTGTAACATTGTTAGAAACCACATTAGGTCCTAAAACCAACGAAGGAGTGGTTACATCGCCTTGAGCGAATAAAATACCGTTTTGGAAAGTCAAATTAAACCTAGCTCGTAAAACCGAACCCGCAGCAATTTCAGCACCTCTTGAATTGTTCAGTGTGATTTGTCTAAAACTGGCAACCTCCGGTGTTATGTTGGAAGGATCACCGAAAGTAACAATATTTTGTCTTTCACTACCATTCAACAATAGATTCACATTGTTTACATCGTATGCGGTAGTCGGTGTATTGATATTTCGAGCAACTCTTAATTCAGAATTATCTGCGCCACCAATTATTCTACCACCTGAAGCAATAATATCTCTGGCAACACGATTGAAGTTGTTATTACCTAAATTATAATCTCCTGAATTGATGATTAAATCTCTACCAATATCCATATTGGTACCTTCACCTGTATTGTTATTGTTAATCAAATCAGGACCATCAACTATGAAGTCACTACATATGGTTATGGCTGTGATATTAGGGAGTCTTCTTTGACCTGATCCCGACAAAATCACTCTCCTAACCAATGGAATATTTCCTAAAATGTCATAATTTCCGGTACCTGCATATTCAATTTCACCTCCATTACATAAGAAGAAGTTTTCATATTGCCCTGCCGGCAAGCTGGCAGAAGTACCACTACTTATCAATCGAATTCGACCTCTTCCCGTCACTGTTCCTAATCGGTGCTGCTGCGTTTCTGGCACTTCAAGTACCGCACCCTCTGCAATGTTAGTTCTCCATACTCTTGCGCCGTTTTCGGAAAGTCTCAGAGTTGTCCCTGCTGTCACATTAATGATAGACCCGATAGGACCGCCCGCTGGTACCAAGGCAGTTTCCTGCCAGGTGCCTGGGTCCACAAAATTTCCGCTGGTACCTGTATTAAATACCAGTACATCATCAGGAATAGCATCAGCAATATCAGGACTATCAATAATTCCAGCGGTATAATCTCCAGAAATGTTATCATCACCTTCTCCTGATAATTCAAAAGTCATTTGATTATTAGCCTGATCGAAAGCAGCATTCCCAAAAGATTTATCCCATGTTTCACTGGCGGCAAATAATCTAGCCGGCTGGTAATCTTCTATGGACGCACCATCTAATGCTATGTCAGTCGGTTCATAGGTAAAAGTAAGGTTACCCGTAAAGTCAGAAATACCCGCTGTATTGACTACAAAATAATACTGTAATACATTATTTGGGTCTCCGTCTGGCGCTACAATAGTGGGATGTCTCTCATTTGCAGGTCTGAAAGTAAATGCTCCCGCACTTGAATTAGTAATATCTAAATTGATCGGGGTATATTTATTGCTTCCCCCAATCGGTAAGAAAAAGTTGGTTGCTGTATTAATCGTATTAAAGCGTTTTCTTACCCCTGCATTGGTAAAAGAGCCAGAAGTTCTTATTCGGTTGTTAGGACCAAATGCATTTACAGGAATAATTTCCGCATTTTGAAGAATGGTTATAAAATTACTAGCGATATTAAATTGGCCCTCTTCTAAACGTAAAGCTCTATTAATATTGAATACAAAACCCGCATCGGTAGGAATGATAACATTATTTGGGTTATTAATAGTAATAATACCAAGCTGAGACTCTCCTGTGGATGATCGAACCAGTTGTTGCTGCTCAGTACCTGTAAAATATAAACCATTTCCGGTAGATCCCGCAGGTGAGCGATGCAGCGCATCAATTTCCGCATTTCTTAGAATACGAATATCATTTCCGCCATCATCTAAAATTCCCGAAGCATGAATCAGTCGATTTGAAACCGTAATTTCCTTCTCGGTAGTCAGGATATTGTTGGTATTTTTATTTAGGTTATGAAAAACAGATGTACCCGATCCCGAAATACTTTGCGGATTTGACCCCGAAAAGAATGTTACATTTTCATTAGCCTCAAAAGCTCCATTGTTAATCCAATCACCATTGATAGTAAGGTTTAGGCCATTTGCATCTAAAGTTGCATTATCTGAAATGGTTATATTACGATTAATGGTCAGAGGAACTGTATTTAAACGTGCTGTAAAACTTGTGCCGTCCGCATCTATTAAAACATTAGATAAAGCGATTGACGACCTAATACCAAAGTTAATTTGTGCGACACCTGTATCTTCGTTTCCAAAACGGAAAGTTGTATTCGAAGCGATATTTGCGTTTCCTGGTTCGAGGATGAAAGCAGCACTTTCCGGATTATTTGTATTTTGTCTAACTACAATAAACTCAGAATCAGCTCCCGTCAGGGTAAAGGAACTTCCTTCATTCAATACCTCAAACACACCTCTTTGAGCTAAAGGAGCTGCATTTTTACCGATAATGGCTCGACCACCTGTTTGGGTGTACTTCAAGGTTCCTCCATCGGCACCTATAGACCTTCTAATTTGAGAACCTACTACTAAATCACCTGAGATCAGCTCGATCTCTGCAGCATTTGAAGCCGAATATTGAATGAAGTTATTACCATTGTTGGCAGTATCATCCATATCCAAAAATCCACCATCGATGGTAATCTTTCCGTCTAATAAAACTCCTGTATCATTACCTCTAATAAAAGCTCTACTCCCATTGAGTAGGGTTAGTCCAGCTGATCCAGGGGCTGACTGAATAGTTGGATTGTCTATAAAAGGCAATTGAAAGCTGCCACCCGTACTTAAAGCAACATCTATACTAGGATGGTTCAGAGCCAAGGTGCCATTCAACAATTCCAGTGCTTTGATAGAGCCAGCACTACTTGCGCCCAAAGTAAAGGGATGATTGATAGTAAACGAATTAGACAAAGCAGCTTTATTCATCAAAATTCGATGAAGTTGCAGTCTATTGATATCACTATTGTTTCTATTGAGCTCTGCATTTTCTTCTCCGAAAAACTCTAACTCAATACCTCTTGTCTGGGAATCAGAAAGCAAAAGCCTAGAGTTATTCGTCTCCATTTCAAAATTACCGGCTAATCTTAAACGATGTCGTAGGTTGTCAAGGGCAGGAGTGCCATCTACTGGATTAATTAATTGTATTCGGTCTGAATTATCCATCAGAATATCACCGGCCACAGAAACTATCCTCGAATTACCTCCTCTTTGAAATTGTAGGCGATCATCATTATTATTGATGGTCATCCTCAGATCACCATTCACATTGATATCACCAGCATCCCCCGTATGCAAAATAGACCTTCCCTGCTCTCTAATTACAAAATCACCATTTACTTGAATGTCTCTTCTAAATATTAAGCCTCTTCTTGATCCTCCTGATTTGATTTGAAGTTCAGGGTATTCCACAGGAAAACCGACTTCAGGATTATTTGTGTCATCTCCAACTAAAGGTAAGAAGGCATTCCATTCATTTCCGCCACCCTGTAAATCATAATCTATACGGTTTCGAACATCTCTTACAAAATCACCTAAATCTGCGGTAAATGTTGGGACTACCGTGTTGGTAGTGTTGGGATTTGCATTACAATCCGTACAACCCACTTCAATATTCAAGGTTCCTAAACCTGAAACCAGACCAAGTGCTACGTCATTGAGTGTTCTGCCAATTCTTACTTGAGGGAAAAAGGCATTCTCTCGGGTAACCTGATTGCCATTTGAATCCTCAATGGTCTCGGCAAACACCAATGCGGCAAGATCTACATCTACATTCAATTGATACCAGTGCGATGCATTACCATTATTATCATTATCAGGATCAAAACCCATGATGGCTATATCACCTTCATTATCACCCGGCCAAGTACCTGTATTGACGTCCGAAAAATGCCCTACCGTCGACCAGTTATTAGCGTTATTCCAAGCGTCATAGCCAATACCTCTTTGGTTGGAATAATAAATTTGTGGTTGTCCTTGGAAAAACTGATCCTCAGCAGCTGTATAATTAGCGCTTTTTAACTCAAAACCCGGTCCGGGGAAATTATTCCAATCAGCCACAAAACCACCGGGGTTATTATCTACCTGAACATCACCATTAAAAATGATGATGTTCCTAGCAGTATTGATGAATTCATCGCCTAGCCCAAAATTATTGGTATTCACAACGTTTCTTCTGCCCGGGTTACTAGGAAAGAATGACCGGGTAAAAGGGGGAACGTCTAGTATTGACCCAGGCACATACTGATTGGCTTGATTGGCAATATCTTGCCCTTCTCTAAATTGGAATGCATGAGAAACTGTAGGTAGCTGATTTTCAAAACCTGAAGATCTAACTCTCCAAGCTGCTCTCAAGAATCTATCCCCTGTTGCATCAGGATTGAAAAACTTCAACTTTTCATCAGTCAAGTTGATCTGAATATAACCTTCGTCTGCATTAAAGTTATTATGAATATAAGTACCTCCAACATTAACTTCGAAATCTCCTGTTGCCTCTGAGTTAAAGCCAAGTGGAAAAACTAAAAACTCAGCCCTATTGAGTCTATCATTCGCAGGAACATAGCTACTGTAAGTGTTATCTATACGTCTAGGTACTTTTAAAGAAAGTCCACCGTCTGAAGTATTCCCTTCTGTTAAGAAAATATTATTTTCATCAAAAATAGGTCTTCCGCTCGCATAGGTAACAAAGGCATTATTAGGCATGTTAAAATCTAACTCGTCTATTTGAAGGTTAAAAGTACCTAGGTTTACTCGACCAAAACGATACTCCATTCTTCGAATAACCAAGTCACTGGTTAGGCGAAGATTACTATTGCCTAAGTTTACCCTTACGTTACCAATAGATGCGTTAGGCCCACTTTGAATGACTCGATCGCTTGTATCGGAGGTTAAACGAAATTTAACCATTCCGTCTTTTACGCGTCCAATAAAGGTATTAGGATTATAAGTAAATAAAGTTCCGTTTATAACTGTTTCAGGTGCATAAAGCCTTAAACTGTAAGTCACCGGTGTTCCACTTACGGTATTATTTGGGTCTACTTGGTCAAAAGTACCCCTCAATACTTCCAGTCTTCTGGTTACTTTAACCAAATTGGTCCTGAAGTCATTAATGTTTTTATTCCCTCCACCGGTTGCTGCGTTGTCCGTACTTCCGGCTACACTAGGGTTTTTAGAGCTTAAAGATAATCTTGCCCCGGGTTTATCAATAATTAATCGATGAAAAGGCAATTCCCAATCTTGGAAGGCCTCAGCACCCTCAGGATCCTGATAACCTACCAAGGCATTAGTATAACCAGTTATATTACCCACATAAAGTGAGGCATTTTTATCACTCAAAAACCGCACTGTGGAGCTACCTTCATTATTAGCATTTCCTGACCAGATGTCAAAGACTCCATTATCTTCTAAGCGGAAATTCCTTCCAATATCTACCCTTTGACCATTGGTTCTAAAGTAAGTTCCGAACGTATTGCCAGCTTGAGTTCTGGAAGTCCCAGATCTAATCGTGAAATCGTTCAATACTCGAAGAGGTTGAGCGGCTAAGTTTGTTCCACTTGAATTAGTATCTGATAGCTCAAAAAAGCCCCCTGTGGTTGTGGTGCTACTTCTCAATATCAAATTCCAAAAAGGGGCTCTTGAAGATATACGGTAAGGCGCATCGGTATCAGATATGAGTTCGATAGTTCCTCCTGAAATGTTAATATTAGAGGGATCAGAATTGACAAAAAATGTGCCTCTGTTGGGCCCAATGTTAGTTTTATTATTAATTCTCAAGGTTCCCCCTGACATGATAAAGACGTTATCAGGCTCTATCATAGAAAAAACACTAATGGCACCATCTGATGTGTTTTTCCCAGTAAATGTCATAGTACCTCCTGTCTGAATATATCCACCGTTTTGTTGGCCTCCAATAACAGAGTTATTGATGGTATTCGCTACGGGATTACCGCCGTTAATTTCAGTTATACCATTATTTCTAAATACAATACCCCTACCAACTCCGCCGTTACCCACTTCAAAAGTACCGTTATCAACTTGAAGTTTACCATAAACAACAAGAGCCAAGCCTTGATTTTTGGTAAATGAACCGCCATCGACTAATAGTCGAGCATTGACATTAATATTATAGTTGCCATTGGTGTTTAGATCCTGAATATTAATTCCTTGTCCCAATCGAACGGTACCTGAGACTAAACCAAAAGCATTGGGGTTATTCCAAATAGGATTGCTTGGGCCAGATTCATTTCTTCTACCAAATAGCTCAAAGAAAGACGCATCGGAAGCAGTCATATTGAGCTCAAAAGCAGGATCACCTTTTATGATACCTATTCTGTGAAATCGAGTAGGGCCATTAAGCTCTAAGTCTTGCTTTTGAGAGGTATTTACAAATTCGAGATTAACTCGAGCAATATTAGTATTGTTGGTGGGTGCTGTAGCTTGTGTTAGAATGACTGTAGCTTCATCATTTCTAAAATTACCCTCTAGCTGTACTCTGTGCTCAATATTGGCTCCATTTGATGGAGATACGCCCACCGAACCTGTAAAATTACTGGTTCCTCTTGTTACCCAATCTCGTCCTATTACTAGGTTTACCGCGCTATTATTACCTTCTTCACCAAATTGTAGTTGGCCATTTTGCACAAACAAACTTCCGCTTATGTTGTAAGTCCCGACTAGCTTAACTCGATTGTTTTCATTAACCTCAATTTCCAATCGACGAAAATTACGGTTCTGATTAAAAACCACATCGTTATTACCATATACCTCAACAGTGCCACCTATTTCAGAATCCCCAAAACCAGCTGATGTGATTCCTGAGGGGAAGTTTTCTATAAAACGCCCAGTGCCATCGTCAGCTCCTGATAATCTCACTCTACCTGAACCAGTGATGACATTAAAGTTGTGCCCTGAACTGGAACGAACATCTAGAATACCACGAATGTCGATGGAAGCAACCTCTAGATTGGTCAGTGAATTCGCAATAGTTACGGTGTGACCGCTGCTAATAGACACTATATCTCCTTCTTGCGGAAACGAATTACCAGGGTTTTCAAAAAGATTTCCCGAAGCATCTAAGGTCCAAGAAGTAGGATCGTCCCAAGCACCTCCTCCGGCATAAGAATACCATTCAGTTTGAGCCGAAAGCAGGCTTGCCGAAAACAGATGTAAGAAAACAAGTAGTGGGAGAAGTAAAACCTTTCTCATATAGTATCGGGTTATGCTATAAATTCAATTCTAATAAATGAACCCTTATAAGACCCAAATAGCATGCCAACAATTATTTGGTGGAAATTCAACTGAGTGGTATTAGGTTCAGTGTACAAAATAGAAAATAAAGATTGGATTCATCAAACAAAATCTTATAAAATTGGGTTTTTCAAGCTATTATTTCAGCCAATTGATCATTATTTCATCAAAACGCTCTAAATATTTACCGCAACAGTAAGACGCACTCTATACTGTTTTTGTGTGATCACACACTCGCATAAAGCAAATGTCCTGAGTCTTCGAATGAAGCGATATTGGCTTCCTTTAAAAGTAAATAGTTGATCAGAAGTAAGTTTCATAAGCTGTACCTCATTTTCATTAAGCTTTATATTCTCCTCAAAAACACCTGCACTCAAGCTCGCTTTAGGATGCTTAAAATACGCCTCTAACCGCTTTAAAACCACTTTATCATATATTTTTTCATTTAAAAGCGGTCGCATGAGGTTCACAAACATCGCCTTCCACTCCTTTCCATGTGGTTGCACTCCACTACCGTATCGCATTTGAACTCTTTGGTGAGCAATCTCATGAATAAAGGTGATTAAAAACCTTTCGGGGGGTAAATTCTCATTGACACTAATCGCATGTATATCTCTCTGAAAGTCATACCGATAATCTCCCAACACTCGTTTTCTTGGCCTTGAAACTCTAAATAAAAAAGGCGCTTCTTGATATAACATTTCACAATAAGCCACAGCGGCTGTCGGAATAAAACGATGAAAAAGTCTAGAATAAGTTGCGGTCATTAGCTTAGCATATCTCTAATAGTGATAAAGAATTCCAAAAATTGGAATTCTTTTCTGTTTTATGAAAGATGAGTAGCTACAAAGTCGCATCGCCACTCCTGTAAGTTTTATACTGGTATTTAAGTATTTTTTTCGTGGGATGAGAAAACAAGTCAGCTTCCTTCATCTCGGAAACCAACAGCATTTAATCTTAGCGATTGAGTATGAAATTAGTGTGTTATCACTTTCAAGTGCTAAAGAGTGATGACCCCAATTGAATAAATGAATAAAGACCTATTCAAGATCAGCGTCTGCTATTATGCCCCCTTTAATTGGCTTGGCAGCTAGCACTTAAACGAATAGGCATGAAGCCATTCCAATCGGTGAGTGGGAAGTATTCATTCATTTTAGAGCAATTATAGTGGTTTAAATACCACTTTCTGCCTTTTTTCTAGCCTGCTCAAAATTAAACCCTGGTTAAACTTTGACCTGCTTTCATCAACGAAAGAACAATCCTCATTTCCTAGTGCCTCATGAACAGTACCTAATACCGTCTACAAACTATTGTAGTTTTTATTAAAGTTGTATGGACATGGGATGCTGTAAAAGATGTAACTGATGCTAAAGCTAGCAAAGAAATATTGGTCAAAGCGTGAAAAATCGCCGAAGCGAACATCCTTGATAGCGCCTTCTGTCACGTTTGGGGGTGGATTATTGGCATCAATCATCGATAAAGGTTCATCTCCCATTCCATCCAAATAGTCGGTAAAGGTATACCTTGCCGCCACTTGGAAGCCAAGGGACACATTATGCCTCACATCCCACTTAAACCCAAAACCAAAAGGAATCATGGGCTGTACAGCTGGAATAGAAGTGCCTGGTACAATGGGAGTGACATCAGCAAAAAAGAAAGCACCAAGGCCTGTAAAAAAATAGGGGGTCCAATTAACTTCTTTTCTCCTCCCCCTAAAATTAAGAAAATGATATTCGAAATTAATTTCTGCGTCAATTAAAGTAGTAGTAAACTCCCAAGCTCGAATTTCGGCTAAGGCATCTCTTGGTGCGCTGATATCAGAGGCATGCAGCTGATGAACACCGACGCCCCCTTTCAAGGCCACAACAGGGCTAATGTTGTTGCGATAAAATATTTGTCCCGCAGGTCTAGCAAAAGAGGGATTGACATAGTTGACCATATCACCCGAATAAAAGGAAGCTCCTAGCCCTAGGCCAATCTCATGGCGCTGAGCCGAGACCTGATAGCTATGCAGCATCAGAGCAATCACTAAAAGAAACAAATATTTTTTCACCTTATGTTAACGTTAATACTTCGGAATTATTTTTAACAATCAGCCTACCTCAAAAGTGGCCCTGAATAGTACTTAGAAAATAAGATATATGAAAACTGCACTTTGGTCATTAAGAAACCATCATTAGAGCCGGGATTACCGCGTGCCGTGCCTTGAGACGGTGGATTGGCAGCAGAGCCATTTCTCTCTGCGCCGGTTACTACAAAAGTAGACTCAGCACCTCTCCAACTCATCGCTTGACCCAAGGGGGTAGGAATTGCTGCTATATCAGGATAGTCGCCACTTACATCATCTAAGTGGTCAGTAAAGGTAAATCGATAACCTGCTTCTATGTTCAAGTCCCAAGATCGATTGAGCCTGAATCGAAAGCCTATTCCGACAGGAATACTCATTTGCCAAAGACTATAGGCTGACACCTCACTCCCTTCTATAGTTTGTCCTTCAGTACCTAGTGGCCTCAGGTTTTCCCATCCACTACCATCGGGTCGCATGGCCTGTGGATTGTGATGGAAGCCACCAATACCCGCCCAAAGGTATGGCGCAAAACCGTCTCTCGTCCAGAAGTTACCATAGTCTGCCCAAGGGAAAAACTGCACAAAAGCACTCAATTCTTTAATGTCATTGCGAAAATGCAAATTCCTGTTGAAAGCAGAAGTGCCTTCTTCTGCCGAACGGAAGTCGCTACCAGCGATTCTTCCATAATGAAAAGCCGCTCCAAAAGTCAAAAAGTGATTGTACTTCCATCGGGAAACCACCCCAAGTCCGGGACGTGTATACTGAAAGTCTGTACCCAGTCCTCCACTAGGAGACAAATCACCAAAGTAATTCATAGCTGCAGCACTAGGGCCTAATGATAGGTACTGATGCCGCTTATCAAAGCGAACCTTATTACCCTCCATTACTCTTCGCGTATCCTTCCCCTTTTTAAAAAATACCTGTCCAGCGCTGGGAAAAGAGCTCAACATCATAAAAGACAAGACTAGAATAAAAGTTGAGTAACAATGCTTCATCATTTTGGAAGTTGTTTGGTTATTATATCAATGGCCCACTAAATAACAGGCCTTTAAGAAAGCAAAAGTAACATTTGATAGTGAAACTGTATCATAATATAGTGATAATCTTTAAAAAGCGCCTCCTATCACCACTCTCTCTTTATATATTTTTGCTACGCCCGCTGACATATCCAACAACTCAATTACCACCATATAGTTGCCTACGCGCAGCTTTTGTCCATCATCGTCTGTACCATCCCACTTGATGCGACCTTTTGTGCCCAATAATCTACGAGAAACGAGCTCTCTCACCTGTCTCCCTTGGCTATCAAATATAGTGACCTTAACAGACTGTCCGGGGTTCTCTAACTCATAAATGAGTTCCGTAAAATCACGATCACCACTATTATCAGGTGAAAAAACCTCAGGACTCATGGTAAACTTCCCTATTGACTCCCCTGGTCTTCTAAACTGTGAGTTTAATCTTCCTGGAGTGCCTCTTAGCTCGGAAGCCGCCGACTGCCATGAAGAAGGGTCTTCTACATCTACCTCAAAACCTATACGCTCAAGAGAAAAACCACGACCACGATCTCTCAATAGCTGAAAATGATCCCTATCGCTATAGGTGTAGCGTTCATACTCTTGTTGCTGCGCATCCAGCAAAACTACAGTACCTTCTGATATCGGATAAGACGGAAGCTGCATTTGATGAAGCCTTTCTACATCAGTTTGTGGAAAATCTATCAGTAAAATCGAAATATCGGTAGTCAAGGCAATGTATTGCCTTGGGTCTATCACAAGATCAGTATTGCTGATCACGCGCAGATTGGCAGGCGGAGCATTGAGGCTTTCAGAATTGGCTAAATGCCAGCCTCTCAAGTTAATGAATTTGTCAGAATTATTATAGAGTTCTACAAACTTCACTCCCCCAGTTCTATTTCGAAAGAGAATCTCATTGAGCAATATATCGCCTGGCTCAGCGGGCTGAGGTAATACTACCCTACGGCGATTGGCTTGCGAACTGATGAGGATTCCTGCACAGTCGCTTACATTTTCTACGGTTACCTCATAACTCACTCCTCGCTCCAAGGGGCTTTCAAGCGATACAATGAGTACATTGAGCTGTGGGACTAATTGACTTATACTGCCCACGGCTATGGCGGGCTCTATCCTGATGCGAGCTAGCGCATCAGCTCCTAGGTCGAGCTTGCGACTAAACTCTAAACGTAAGGTGAGAGAATCGCTTGCAAAAATGCGATCCAACTCAGGCGCTAAAAGTGTTCCTTTGCTTGCTGCCACTGAATTAGGTGCTGCAGGCGTGCCTCCTCGATCATCTTCTGAGGCTAGCCAGTTTTCAGCGCCAAGACATGGATAGTTGAGGTCAATCATTTCAAGGGACCAACCCCCATTTCTTTTGTCTAGATTACGCACCCAGCTCTGTTGGTAGTCGACCGAAAAAATCAATTCGCCATCAGGGTGCTTCAACTCTACCCTATCTCCCCCGATATTGAAGCCTGGCCAACTCGTTACTCCCACTACTCTTCCAGAAACATTGAAGTCATTGACTCGTGCATTAGGCACCAATAGCAAATATTCGCCCGCGCGAATAAATGAGGTGCGCAGCGTGGTGGTTGAGCTATTGTCAGAAAACAGGATCCCTTCTAAATTCAGTAAGTCGCCTGTGGCATTGTAAAGCTCTATGTACTCGGAGGATGGTAGGCCCACTACCGGTTCAGGATTGGACATGATCTCGGTGACAATAATCTCGTTGAAAGCTGCCCTGCGGCCAATACCAAATCTTGTGGTTTCACTCACCACCTCATTCCCCTCACAATCAAAAACACGCGCTATTCTTACCGTATACTCTGCTCCTAGTACCAAATCCGAAGAGAGTGAAATATCTATAGCACTTGAGCTTGCACTCACCGCTTCGCCTTGTAGACCATCAGATAAGGTAATTTGAGGCGACAATAAGCTTGCTCTGTCCATTGCCTTATCAAAAAAGACGCGTATCAAGCGATTAGATACTACGCTAACTCCCGTTACCTTCGGCTGCCTGAGATCGGGAGCATCTGAGAAAATACTATTTTGTCGGCCTGGGGTAGCACCCTGTGTAGATTCACTGACCGCCCAATTACTTTCACCACTACAGACCAAAAATGGATTGATTTTCTCCAAGCTCCATCCTCCGCCACTACGCTCACTGTCTTGATACCATGCTGATGTATACCTCACCTCATCGATCAAAAGGCCAGCAGGGTCACGCAAGTCGACAGTACTTTGAGTATTGGGAAGCAAGCGCCAAGAAGGCATGCCTATGGCTGCACCAAACTGAGCATAATCCTCCTCCACAGCCTCAGGACACAAAATCACATAGCCACCCGGTTGAAGAACAAAATTGCCCGGTATCTCCCGGCCGAAAAAGGTGTAGCCTGACAAAGATATAGGCTCATCGCCGGTATTGTAAATTTCTGCAAATTCGTGATTACTATCCGTCGGCAGCACCTGATTGGAAGGTAATACATCGCTATTGGGTGAGGGGTTGATAAACAACTCATTGATGACGAGTGAGCGAAAAGAAAGTAAACCTTCTAGTGTAAAGTCGAGCTGCTTCCTAATGATGGTACTATTTTTTGCGGCATTACGTACATTGCGAATAGCCACAGAAAAATCCCCCTCTGGCAGATCACTGCTAAAGCGAAAAACCACCCTGTCTTCTGCTTCTACTTCTATTTCAAAAAGACTATTTGTAAGGGTTTGAGATGAGAAGGTATAATTATCTAAACTGGTAGCGGTGGCAGTGTCAACCGCTTGATTGAATTGAAGTCTCAATACGTCAGATCGGCGAGCCGATATGGAGACTGCCTCTAAAGCCAGATAACTGAAGTTAAACTGATAATTTTCTGGTATCTGAGCAAAACTCACCTCTTCCAGCAGGTTGTTGATTTGCAGTTGATAGTTACCCGTTGTCAAACTATCACCGAGCGTTAGGAACACCCGCTTTGAGTCCTCCTCGAAATGGACTGCCTGAGTGATGGTAATATCTCCACCATTGAGTAGATAGTTGGAGGCGGTATTGGCAGAAATCAGCTCCACACCAAAATTGAAAATCAATTCTAATCTCAACTCATCCAATACGATCAGCTCCTCTATCTTTAGTTGCGGAGCCACTAAAAAAGTGATCGTCTTTGAAGTGATCACACTATTGCCACTTACGTTACTAATCGCACGAAGCGTAAGATCGTCTTGACCCCCCAAGTTCAGCGGTTCATCAAAGCGCAACCTAATTCTATCCTCATTCCCACCACTCATAAATTGAGCTGAAAAAGGTATTTCCCCAGAACTTAACTCATAGTTTTCCGGGTTTTGGGATGAGGTTGCATCAAGCTCTTGATTGAAATTCACAATCAGCGTATTCAGATCTACGACCTCTATGGAGGCAACAGCCAGATTTAAATATGAAAAACTTACCACTAGTGGTTCGTTGAGCACCTGGCCGCCAGACTCATTCTCTATATTAACAATCGTCAATTCATACTCCGCATCTTGCAAATCATCGATCGTAAGGAAAACACTTTGCCCCCCCGCTCCCAAGTCTGCATTTTGAATGTTAACTTCAGGGCTTAAGCTGTAGTTGCTCACATCTTCTGCCGTCTGAGGCGCTAGCTCCTGATTGAAATCAATCTGCAATTGATTGGCACTATTGACGCTTAACTGATTAATACTAATAGGCAGGTTACCATTTCTAACCTCAAAATCGTCCATGAAAAACCTGGCGGCTGTACCTGATCCCAATGTACTTACCTCCACTACAATCCTAACTACTACCTGACTGCTTCCGCTTGCATTGGGTTGGTAAAAGTAAGTATTGTAGTCTGTAGCTTCATTTGGAAAAGCCTGCTCTCCACCTATCAAGGTAGGCTCATCGAAGCTTATGCCACCATCGGTAGAAGTAGAAAAAAGCACACGCACCGGCCGGTCGCCGCTGCCATTGCGAGCGGTTTTCGCTTGAAACTCAATCACCGGCTGATTAACTTCAGTAAAATCCAATGATAGATCAATTTGAGCACTGAAGGAGCCAATCGCCTGCACCCCTAGTGCTCGTCCTCCATCAATACCTTGCCCTTCGGCTTGAAAAATACGACTCGTACCGCTTGCTACTACATTGCCCGTCCAGCTAGGTAAAAATTGGATATTTTCCCCCGCTACAAAATCTTCCTCAAAATCTTCAACATATGGAAAGTTATCTACTTGGGCTTGTAGCGTAGCAAATGAAAAACACAAAAAGAGGCTATAAAGGTAAAATTTTCTCATTGACTATATTTCTGTTATTTAGCGTCTGATCTGCAACAATCATGAAAATCAGCACGCTACCGATAAAACTTACAAATAAACCTCAAAAAAAAAGCTTTTACAATGCCTATGCCTTATTTAATGATTTGATAATGAAAAACAGTAATCTTCCTAAATTAAAAACGAAAGTGGTTTAAAAACTCTCAAATCAGACAATATTTAAACTAAACCCTTAAAAAAAGAATAGGGCTTTCAAAAATCAGGTTTTTCTGGTTAATAGATAAGTTCAATCAATACCAGTCATGCTTCCCCGCATGATTACATCAATAGATATACGCCTAGAAAAGACACAAATGGTTACGTTGTTACGCCCTTTCAGGGCTGAGCGCATGCTTTCTATTTTTCAAAGGGCTTCATGTGCTTTGCTATATTGCACCTTCAGCTCTTTTAAACAATAATAGTTCCTTTCAACCCAGAATATGCATTAGAAATTCTATTCCGAGCGCAAACTGCTTCAAAATCAATCGCTTCGCTGTATTTATCGCCTTCACCACAGCGGTGCTATGCCTCAGTCGCTAAATAGGGCTTGCTTAAAAAGTCCCAAGTACTGCAGATTCGAGGCGGCAAAGCGAAGA
>JAFIEW010000076.1 GCA_020832375.1 Cyclobacteriaceae bacterium | reverse complement strand
CAAAAGTTAGCTATTTTACGTTACTTATTTTTCAAGTCGTAGAATCCGGGTTAAACCTTTCAAAAACCTTTTCTGATTATCATTTTTAGATTGTCAAGTGGCTTTACTAAGCAAGGCCTACTATTATTTAGGGCATGCTTAAAAACAGCTAAATTGTTGATAAATAAAGCATAAAGTCTTTACTTTATTTATTTGAGTGCATAGTTTTTGTTCAAAAGCAGTGAAAATGCTTGTACGGAAATGTCTGAGGTCGGTATTTTGTAGCTTAGCCCCAACCATTATCGTCATTCGTAAATCGTAAGTGGTATTTATTTGAAAAAAGCTTAAAATAAGCTTCTTGAATTATATCATTTTTCCATCAAATAAGACAAGCGAAACTTGTGCCGCCTCGAATCTGCAGTACTTGGGACTTTTTAAGCAAGCCCTATTTACTTTTTAATTTCAAGCCTAACTATATATAATAAGAGAGAGGAGATTGAATTCAATCACGACCAAGGACAAGAACTGCATGCCCTCATCTCATTTTTTAAAAATTAATGCATTCACCCACTTATAACCATTTACTGATTAGGCGTACAAAAAAGGGGTGTACAGCTCCAAAAAATGTGTAATTTTGATTTTACAACAATTATTAATCACGGCCAATACCCATAGGAGAACTGATCAGAAGCTGCAATTTGATAAAATAGCCATCAGATGAACAAAATAAATGATATTGAATTTATGCGCCGCGCCATTGAGCTTGCTTCAAAAGGTATGGGCAAAGCATCACCTAATCCATTAGTAGGGTGTGTCCTGGTGAAAAGGGGTAGGATTATTGGGGAAGGCTATCATGAGCAACACGGAAAGGCACATGCGGAAGTAAATGCAATAAAAGATGCGCAAAATAGAGGGGAGCCAATAGATGGTTCAACTGCTTATGTGAGCCTTGAGCCATGTTCTCACTTTGGTAAAACCCCACCTTGTGCAGATTTACTCATCAAGCATCAAGTAGCTCGTGTTTGTATTGCTACTGTGGATCCATTCGAAAAGGTCGCTGGTAATGGGATACAGAAGCTTAAAAATGCTGGAATAGAGGTTGCTGTTGGACTTCTAGAAGATGAAGCCAAACTTATGAACCGATTTTTCCTAAAAGGGGTTCGTACAAAAATGCCTTATATCGTTTTGAAATGGGCGCAAACAAAAGATGGATTTGTAGCAAGAGAAAACTATGATAGCAAGTGGATCTCTAACTTAGCCTCTAGAACGCTAGTACACAGATGGCGATCTGAGTTAGACGGAATAATGGTTGGTGCCAACACAGCCATCTATGATAACCCACAGCTAGATGTACGACTGACTAGTCAAAGCAAAGAATCCCCACAACGTATCCTTTTAGACAGGAGCTTAAGGTGCTTACAGCATCCCACGCTAAACCTCTTTACAGATGGGAAACCAACTTGGGTATACCATCAGCAAGAAAACGCTGTAAGTGACAGAGGGCAGGTGCGTTTTTTCACAATGCCAAAAGAAAATTTTGAAGAGGCTGTTTTGAGAGATCTCTATGATAAAAATATTGGGACTTTGATGATAGAAGGAGGCAGCCAAATTTTGCATTCCTTCATTAAAAATGAACTTTGGGACGAAGCTAGGGTGTTTGTGGGGAAGGAATCGTTTGGAGTCGGAATTAAAGCTCCCAGCTTTCCACTACAAGCAACGGAAAGTTTTAAAATATCAGAAACACAATTAAATATATACAGAAAATAAAATGGCAGAATCACTCATTATTGATAAAAGTTTAAGCAAAGCAGAGCAATACGATCAAGTGATTGCCCAAATCGAAGCATTAGTCGCTACAGAAAGTAACCAAATGGCAAATTTAGCCAATGTCGCGGCCGTTTTAAAAGAAGCCTTTGGTTTTTTCTGGGTCGGATTTTATTTGGTTGATAGTCCCGATGAGTTGGTGTTAGGGCCATTTCAAGGGCCACTGGCCTGCACTCGTATAAGAAAAGGAAAGGGTGTGTGTGGAGCAAGTTGGGCTGACAAAAAATCCATTTTGGTCCCCGATGTAGACGCTTTCCCTGGTCATATAGCATGCAGTAGCTTAAGCAAGTCGGAGGTAGTCATACCTGGTTTTTCAGGGGATGAGGTGCGCATCATTTTGGATGTTGATAGTGACAACTTAAATGATTTCGACGGTACGGATCAAGAAAAATTAGAAAAACTAATGCAAGTATTAGCCTCGCAAGGGGTTTGGTAGCATGACACAATCTGACCTGAAATCACGAGAAAGAGCAATTGAGCTAAAAAGCCTCGCAAAAGAGAATTATGGTTTTGATTTTGTGGGTATTTCAAAAGCGGAGTTTTTAGCTGAAGAGGCCGATCGGCTCGATGAATGGCTCAAATCAAAAAAGCAGGGGGATATGAAATGGATGGAGAACCATCTAGAAAAAAGGCTAGATCCACGCCTCCTGGTAGAGGATACCAAAGTCGTTGTTTCATTCTTATATAATTATTATCCTTCAGAGGATATCTTTGAAAATCAAACTTATAAAATCTCAAAATATGCCTACGGCAGAGATTACCATAAGGTGGTTAAGAAAAAACTAAATGCTTTGCTTTCTGAACTTCAGTTGAGCTGGGGGAATTTCAATGCTCGTGCTTTTGTCGACTCAGCCCCAATTATGGAGCGGCAGTGGGCTGCTAAGTCAGGGCTAGGTTGGCAAGGTAAGCACACCTTACTCATCAACAAAGGGCATGGAAGTTATTACTTTATTGGCAATTTGCTCATGGATATCGAATTAGAAGCCGATGGTCCGATAAAAGATTACTGTGGTAGCTGCACAAGATGCGTGGATGCCTGCCCTACTGAGGCAATTACTCCTTACCAAGTAGACGCCTCAAAATGCATTTCTTACCTTACCATAGAGCTCAAAGACCAAATACCTGTTGAATTTAAAGGAAAGTATAAGAATTGGATTTTTGGGTGTGATATCTGTCAGGAAGTTTGTCCTTGGAATCGATTTACAAGCCCCCATAAAGAAGCTGATTTTATACCAAAGCAAAGCCTACGCCAAATGAGACAAGAAGATTGGGAAGAAATTGACTTAAGTGAATTTCAGAATCTATTCTATGGTACCGCAGTAAAGCGTACAGGGCTAGAGGGATTAAAAAGAAATATCAAATTTGTGCATACACCTAATACAGAAGTTGAATCTAAAAGGTGATAAGATGAGTATTGCTTTGGAATAGACTCAAAAGCACCACCCGTGTAAAAATGTAATAAAAAAAGACCTGCTTTTACAGGTCTTTCAGTTTTATCTTTATCATTAAGAATCAGCATCCTACCAGCTTGAAGGTTGAACCAATGATGTCGGCATAAATATTACCGAATTTTTTTAAACACCATTCCTTCAACTTAGGTAGTTCCAAACTACTCACAAGGTCAATTGCCTTTCTTAGCTCTTTCTCGAAGAGCTCCTTCTGAAAACTAACTTTCGTTAGAATTGTCTTTACGTACTCCAACATCTCCTTAAAATTTAAATTACTATTTTTACGGACTGTAGTGTCATTAGTTGTTTAAATTTTAGAAAATTTTTTATTCGTTACAATAAAAAATTATATATCGTCTTACAGCAAGATACAAAAGTTTACAGCATTTTCAAAACGAAAACAATCACCGACTAGTATAAACTTCCATCAATATACGATCTATGGATTTTTAACAGAGGCATAAGCTTAACTAGACGCTATTAAAGAGTGAAAATTAAATGAAAAATAAAATTAAATATTGACCAACTACCTTTTGCAATAAAATCATGGCGTCCATGCCATGAGATAAATTTTTTACACAAAAAAAGTCGTCAAGAGACGACTTTTTTTGTGTAAACATTTAAGCTTGAGATTTACTGATCCAACCCTCAACCTCTTCTAGGGAGGGGTTAGTAACATCCTTTAGCTTCATTTTTTTACGGGTGCCACACACGTCGTTGAATAGCTTTGTTGACTTTACTTCAGTAAACTGTTCCTTGGAGGTAAAACCCAGCTTTTGAAGAATGGGAACTAGCTCGGCCCTTACGCCTAAAGCATCATAATCTAAACTAGCCGCTACGGCAGCTTTAGACTCTGGCTTCATTTGAGGAAAAAACAGAACATCTTGTATAGAGTTACTATTCGTCATTATCATAGAAAGTCTATCGATACCAACACCAAGACCTGCTGTAGGAGGCATACCGTACTCTAGAGCTCGTAAAAAGTCTTCGTCTAAAACCATCGCTTCATCATCCCCTCTCTTCCCTAGTTCCAATTGATCCTCAAACCTTTGACGCTGGTCAATAGGATCATTCAATTCTGAAAAGGCGTTACAAATTTCTTTTCCATTACAAATGGCCTCAAATCTTTCTACTAGCCCTTCTTTATCTTTGTGCTTTTTAGCCAGTGGCGACATTTCGATAGGATAGTCGGTAATAAAAGTTGGCTGAATCAACTTATGTTCTACATGCTCCCCGAAAATTTCGTCAATGAGCTTCCCTTTACCCATACTATCGTCAACAGCCACATTTAGTTTTTTAGCAGTTTCCCTCAGTTGTTTCTCATCCATTGCTGAAATATCCACACCAGTATACTCTTGTATAGCCTCAAACATGGTATAGCGCTTCCAAGGACGCTGAAAGTTCATTTCATTTTCGCCAACTTTGACAACCGTTTTACCATGTAAGTCAATAGCAACTTTTTCCACCATCTCCTCAACTAAGTCCATCATCCATTGGTAATCTTTATAGGCAACGTAGAGCTCTACTTGAGTAAATTCAGGATTGTGAAAACGTGACATGCCTTCATTTCTAAAATCTTTGGCAAATTCAAACACCCCATCATAACCACCTACGATCAACCTTTTAAGATAAAGTTCATTGGCAATCCTTAGATACAATGTCATATCCAAAGTATTATGGTGTGTTTTGAAAGGTCGAGCTGCGGCACCTCCATACAGAGGCTGCAAGATTGGTGTCTCCACCTCAAGGTACCCCTTATTTGCTAAAAAGTTTCTCATACTATTTACTAGCTGAGTTCTTTTCTTAAAGGTTTCCCTCACTTCAGGGTTGACAATTAAATCTACATAACGCTGTCTGTAGCGCTGCTCTGGATCTGAAAAAGCATCATACACTTTTTTCTCTCCTTTTTCGTCTGTGGCCTCTTTAACTATAGGCAGCGGTTTAAGTGCTTTAGTAAGTAACTTGAGTTCTTTTACATGAATAGTGATCTCGCCAACCTTCGTAGTGAATACATACCCTTTAATTCCAATAATATCCCCTATACCAAGTAACCGCTTAAAAACAGTATTGTAGAGTGTCTTATCTTCGCCAGGACAAATCTCATCTCTTGCCACATAAATTTGAATTCTTCCTGATTCGTCTTGAATCTCAGCAAAAGAAGCGGAACCCATTATCCTTCTTGACATCAATCGACCAGCGATTTTGATATCTTTGTAATCAGTTTTCCGCTTTTCATAGTTAGAGTGAATATCGGATGTGGAGACATTAACCTCAAATTTATCTGACGGATAAGGGTCTATCCCTAACTTAATGAGTTCCTCTCTATCCTGCCTACGCAAGATTTCCTGTTCGCTTAATTGCATATTATGAAGGGTATATGATAGGTTTACATTTGATTATGGATAGCTCTAGTAATCGCTACCCAAGAAGAAAAAACATTATATCTTTTTTATCTTCAATTTCTTTTTAATCTCATCAACATGAGCCTTGTAGGTATTGTTTGTCACCATTTGATCTTCTACGGACTGCACTGAATGAATTACCGTAGTATGATCTCTACCTCCAAAATTAAAACCAATAGATTTTAATGAATGATCAGTAAGTGATTTACAAAAATACATGGCTATTTGCCTAGCTTTCACCATTTCCTTTTTGCGAGTCTTAGCAACAAGGTCATCAACCTTAAGCTTGAAGTAATCAGCAACTGTCTTTTGAATAAAGTCAATATCTACTTCTGTATCAATTTCTTTAACAATATTCTTTAAGGTCTGCTTAGCGAGCTCTAGGTCAATGTTTTTGCGTGTTAGTGACGCATGACCTATCAAAGAAATAATTACGCCCTCAAGGTCACGTACACTTGTATCTACAGTATGAGCGACATACTCTATCACTTCAGTTGGTATTTCAATACCATCATCTTCCAATTTTTTCTGAATGATGGCTACCCTAGTTTCTAGATCTGGTGATGTAATATCTGCCGTTAGCCCCCACTTAAATCGACTGATAAGTCGATCTTGCAACTCAATATTCATCAAGTCACGAGGAGGACGGTCACTCGTAAAGACTATCTGCTTGCCATTTCCGTGCAATTGATTAAAAATGTGGAAAAGAATCTCTTGCGTTCTTTCTTTACCTGCAAGAAATTGAATATCGTCGATAATGAGGATATCCACTTGTAGATAGAAGTGATTGAATTCTTCAATTCTTCTATTTTTTAAAGCTTCGTATACTTGATTGGTGAAGTTTTCTGAGGTTACATAGACGACAAATTTATTATCGTCATTATTTTTCACCTCATTACCAATCGCTTGTACAAGATGGGTTTTTCCAAGCCCTACAGTACCATAAATCATGAGTGGATTAAAGGAGGTAATCCCTGGTTTTTCTGCGATAGCCAAACCTGCAGATCTCGCTAACTGATTGCATGTACCTTCTATATAGTTGTCAAAAGTATACTTAGGGTTCAGGTACGATTGATGCGCTAAATGGCCTAAATTCCTTAAGTCAAAAGGACTTTTATACTCGGGTTTCTCAGGAGCTGGGTTTTTCTTGGAATAATAAGGGGCTTTTTGCGTTGGATATTGCACAAGGGTTGGTCGCTTTTCATCACCCCCTTGATCGACAATCACAGAGTACTCAAGCTTAGCCAAAGGGCCAATCTCTGCAACTACAGCCTTCTTGAGAACATGAACATAATGCTCCTCCAAGTAGTCATAGAAGTACTCACTAGGTACTTGTATCGTCAACTTGTCGCCATGAATAGCCATCGGTTTTATTGGCAAAAACCATGTCCTATAGGCCTGCTCACCAATATCTTCGCGGATAATCCGGAGACAATTTTCCCAAACTTTTTCGTGACTAAGCCCCATTAAACTACCAGATCATTACATACAACTTTTGCTTACCCTTTCCAACCAAGATAAAAAAATCTCAGAATGGGATGACAAAATTGGTTAAAAAAACGAAAACAAAAAAATCCTATATCCTTGATTTTTAAGAAACTTTGTAACTAGCGTCCTTGTAACTCAGCATTTTATTTTCACCTACTAAGCCCACTTCAATTTGCCCTAAGAGTACTCCTCCAAAACCTACTTGATGAATTCTAGTCACATGTCCCGAGTGGCTTTTTATTAAAGTTGCTTCATCTAAAAAAGTATGCGTATGACCACCAATGATAATATCAATACCTTCTACCTGATTAGCAAGTGCAAAATCACTTACCTTATCCCCATCATAACGATAACCCAAATGCGATAAAGCTATGATCAAATTACAACCTTCAGCTTTTAGCTCCGATACTTTAAGTTGAGCTACCCTAACTGGGTCAAGGTATAGCGTATTTCCATAATAACGAGTATCGACTAAACCCGCAAGCTCTATACCTAACCCAAATACGCCGACTTTAAAATTTCCCTTATTAAAGATTTTATGACTTGGGAATTGGCCTTTTAGTAGCGTATCACTAAAGTCATAATTAGAACAAATAAAAGGGAAGTTAGCGTGTGGCAGCTGTTCCTTTATTCCTACCAATCCATTATCGAATTCATGATTACCCAAAGTACTAGCATCATAACCCATTTTAGACATGGCTTTTAACTCTAGCTCGCCACCATACAAGTTAAAATAAGGTGTGCCTTGAAAAATATCTCCCGCATCAAGAAGCAAAACGTGCTTTTCTTTCGATCTGATTGCTTTTATCAGCTCACTTCTTCTTGCTACACCTCCCATACCAGCTAACCTCCTACCATCACTTGGAAATGGGTCTAACCTTGAGTGGGTATCATTCGTGTGCAATATCACCAATCGATCGTCTGAGGTGGACTGCTTAGCGGATAGATAAGTTCCTCCAAGTGTTAAGCCTAATCCAGCCAGTGCGGTATTGCGAAGAAACTGTCTTCTACTCCAAGAATTTATTCCCATGTTATTCTTCCTTCTTTTTGTGCGATAATGGATCTACCCTCCTCAGTGAGCTCTACCATTTCTTTTATAATCAATTCTCGAAGCCGCTCATTGAAGACCTCGATTCTATCAGCATCTCTTAAAAAAAACAATCGATCTCCACCGTGAGCAAGATAATCTGTGGTAGCCATATAGTAGATCCTATCAGGATCCCAAGGCTCATTATTGATTTTAACCTCATATTTGCCTTCAGCATCAAATTGTATTTTCACACCTGATAGGGCAATATTTTTCCCTGTATATATGTACTGGAAAAGATCCTCTAGGTGTCTAGGACGAAGTGCCAAAATTAAAACTTCATTTTCAAATGGCATCAGCTCAAAGGCGTTGCCTATGGTGACTTCACCTTTAGGTATACTTGCGCGCAGTCCCCCCATAGATATCATCCCAATATCAACAGTCTGATTGGCCATAGACTGAGTCTGACTACGGATTAAATCTGACACCCAATTCCCCAAATTACATTCTTTAGAATCCCTGTACAATTCTTGCGATGAGGTGGCGATGACTTGATTCATTTCATTACGAAGCGTATCGCGGTAGGGAGAAAGCCAATTTTCTACATCAGTATCTTGAACAAGCAGCGAGTCAATGTTGTAAGATGAAGTAGAAAAAGTTAATGTTTGTTCGTCTAGTGACTGATTTGATCCACATCCCCCAATAAAAAAAAAGATGAAGATGAAGATGAAGTGAGGCATCGCAAAAATACCTTTTTTCTTTTTCATGCTGTATTTATTAAAAACATGGAAATTTTAGGTCAAAGTAAACCAATTTGACTGGCATTGAAAAGTGAGTTGTTTAAAAAACCATAAAGAAGCCGTTTAACCTATCTCTGCGGGTATCGTTAGATACGAAAATTATATTTTCATAACCATCATCAATTTTATGTTCGATTATTTCAAACTAGCATTAACACGTTATAGCGACTTCAATGGCCGATCTCGAAGAAAAGAATATTGGATATTTGTGCTATTCAATCTACTATTTGCAAGTATTGCCGCATTCATAGACAATGCTGCAGGCTTGACCTATCTTCCTTCAGCGGGACTCGGTCCAATAGAAACCGTCTATGTTATTATCATGTTTGTGCCTTCGGTTGCGGTAGCGGTTAGAAGACTACACGATACTGGAAAAACCGGTTGGCTTTTATTCTTAGCGATTATACCTATAATTGGAACTATCATACTTATTGTATTTTTTGTACAAAAAGGAGATGAGGGCAGTAATCAATATGGAGTAGACCCAAAAACAAATGACCCTTTAAGCCAATCTAACGTGCTTTAATTTTCATTTTGGTGGGATGAGGATGGCTTTAGAGTAAAAGGCATCACATCCATTTTATCAATATTAGTATAACTTATGTTTGGATATGGACATCACAGCTCTATTTTTTAATAAGTGCACTCCTTAAAGATCTAATTTATTGAGTCTTCTAAATGAGGACCGGTTCCTACAAACAATAGATTATAAAAAGCTTTAAAAAACCACTTACCAGCATGTCAATGCTAGTAAGTGGTTATTATAGTTGTGATGGGGGTAGATCATTTAAGCTAAAAGGCCTATTTGGACCTATTTACGCCCCCAAAGATTTCATCTTATTTTCTACTACGATTATAATACTCCATCGCCTTAGGCATTGCATTATTTAAGTCAGAAATTCTTGTTCTGTGTGAAGGATGTGTCGATAAAAACTCCGGTGGTGCCCCCCCTCCGCTATTAGCAGCCATTCTATCCCAGAATTTTGGTGCTTCTCTAGGGTCGTAACCTGCTAATGCCATAAAATATAGCCCTAATTCATCGGCTTCTGATTCATGACTTCTACTAAAAGGCATCATTACACCAAAATTTGACCCTACGCCATACGCTGTAAAAAGTATATTTTTTGTAGTCTCAGGTTGATTTCTTGTTGCCGCACTTAAGCTTACAGCTCCCAACTGCTGAATCAAGCCTTGACTCATACGCTCCCCACCATGATTCGCTATTGCATGTGCAATTTCGTGTCCCATTACTACGGCCGTGCCCAGTTCTGATTGACAGATAGGCATAATACCTTCATAAAAAGCAATTTTACCACCCGGCATACAAAAAGCATTCACTGTGGGATCTGCAATTAAATTAAACTCCCAATCAAATCCTTTTAAAACTCGCTCATTACCATTTTCTTTCAAATAAATCTCAACAGCTTTGCTAATCCTTTCTCCTGAGTTACGTACCCAAGAGGTCCACTCTCGATTAGAAGAGGCAGTTGTCTGATTCATCATGTCGTTGTAAGAGGTGAATGACAAGGGTAAAAGTTGTGAATTAGGAATAAAAGATACCTGCCTTCGGTCAGTCATCGGCACTTTCTTGCATGCCTGAAATGCAAATATTATAATGAAAACAACAACAAATTTTTTCATAATCAATAAAGGGTATAAAGTGTAATTTCTTTTAAGAACTCATCGAAAGAACAATGGCTTTCTTAATAATATCATCTTATAAATATAGCTCTATAAGCTGAAATTCAAACACAACAGAAAAAAAACCTATTATTCAAGATATGATAATAGGTTTTTTTCAAACTCTTGGAACATGAACGGCTAACTCATCCGAATCTTTGTGAGTTTAAAAACTATTCTCCCCACAAAGCCTCCATGGAATATGGGCTTCCTTCAATTGTCCAAAATGAACCATCTACAAAGCGATAGTTTTTATTAAGGGTAGAAATAGCCTTGATATCTCCTTGATCCAATTCATAATTTGTTGCTTCTAGATTTTCTTTTAACCGCTTAGGATTTACTGATTTGGGAATCACAATGGTATGCCTTGCAATTGCCCACCTCAACAAAACCTGAGCTGGGGTCATTTTTCGCTTCTCAGCTATGTTTTTAATCACCTCACTTTCCAATAGGATCGGCTCGTTTTCCTTTTTCATCATCTCATCACGATCCATTGACCCGAGCGGTGAGTATGCAGTTACCAAGATTTTATTTTGTAGACAAAAATCGACCAAATCATTTTGCTGGAGGTAGGGATGTAATTCAATTTGATTCATCTCTATTTTTATCCTAGCATTTTTATTCACTTGCTCTATTTGAGACTGATTGAAATTTGAAACCCCAATATGCTTTGCCAATCCAGTATTGTGACATTCCTCCATGCCTTCCCATGTATCAGAGAGCGAAATTTCATTAAGTGAAATAAAATCTCCTGGCTTTTTTGGGAATTGACTTTCAGGGTCTTGAGCTACAGGCCAATGAATTAAATACAAATCTAAATATTCTAATTTCAAATCTGCCAATGTTTTCCTAAGCGCTGGAAGAACATGTTCAGGATGGTGAGCATTGTTCCAAAGTTTAGAAGTAACAAACAAATCTTGACGTTCAATAATACCTTCAAGTATTGCTTTTTTAATTGCATTTCCAACCTCTTTCTCATTAGCATAGATTGCAGCGCAATCAATATGGCGATATCCTAGCTTAATAGACTGATAAACCGCTTCTTCCACTTCGCCAGGTTTAGACTTCCAGGTGCCAAGACCCAATGATGGAATTAAATCGCCATTACTAAATGTTAAATGTTGCATTCGCTTTTCTTATTTATTATTAGTGTTACTTAACTATACTCTATTAACAGACATGAGTTCAAAAAAATAAGCCAGGGAAAAAATCCCTGACTTATACTCAAAAAAATGATAAAAATACTTACGAATTATTTTTCACATAGTCGAAGCCTTCAGCGGCACTCAACTTCTGAGCTACTACCGTCAGCAATACCCCATAAATAACTTTAGACGCTACGTCAGCAATTGTATAAGTGATCTGTCGAGCAACCACACCAGTTTCATTGAAGAATGCTCCATCTAGACCTATCCCTCCCATATAAGGCATCAAATAAGCGCCGGGATATAACATCCACGCAATCAAGAATAACCACCAAATGCTATCTAATGTAGAGGCTGCATCAGCCGGAATTCCTTCTTTACCTTCATTGATTACCTTTCTCATCAACCACAAAATATGGAAAAAGAATACGGTAGAAATTGCACCCCAGATAGCAAAATTAGTTAAATCAGTAACTTCATAATATTGTCCAACATATCCTGTAAGGATCATACCAGCACCTGAAAACCAAAACTGATTTCTTACTGATGACATGGAGCTCTTCGTCAAGGTGATCACAAATAGAATCTGGAAAAGCAACATTGGCACATCGATCAACCAATTCAAATATCGATAACCATTGTTGAATAAATCAGCACGATTACCTTCGGCTAGAAAATATCTCCCCTCCTCGGTATTAAACTCAAAGGCGGTTTCCCAGTTAACAGACTGCACATAAAGTAGTAAGAATGCAGACACCATTACCACACCAGACAATATCGAACTCATGCGATATTTAGGCGCTACCCAATTAATGGTTAAAACAAAATACAAAAGACCAGCCAACATAGTAGCATAGCCTAGTGTAAGCACATGTGCAACCATTTGGTAAGCCATTTCAGAGTATCCATCTTGGAGGCCTACGTAATTTTCAAAGGTTGCATTACCTAATTGTTCTCTTAGTTTTTCAAAATTTTCTTTCATAATAGCTATCGGTTTTACAAATTATAAGTATTATTTGATTGATTATATGAGTATAATTATACCGAAAAGATATAATCGTGTTACACTAAACATCAAAATGAATCAACATTAAGTAATTTTACTTAAAGGTTAGTTCACAATATACAGTCAAAAAGTATTGTTTTTGCTTTAACACCACTTTTCGCCAGCTCTTTTTAATTTGAAATTCAATGAACCCATAAAAAGTCATACCAATCATGTAAGCCGCAACAAAAATTACTATTAGCTTTTGTATATTGGCCATCTTTAAAATACAATTGCACTAAAAACGAGCACCATGAATAGAAATAATTCGGTTTTAAGCTTAATTACCGCTATACTATTAATCATTTCACAACCTTGCCTATCACAAATTCAATCACCCAAAGAGTTTTTCGGTGTAGAACTAGGCCAGCGATTCACTCCTTACCCTGATGTTGAAGCCTACTTCCAGCACCTCTCCGAAAATGATGGGCGAGTAGATATGGAGTATTATGGGGAAAGCACAGAAGGTAGGCCTTTATGGCTTATGTTTATAGGTAGTGAGCCAGATATAAAAGAGAAAAAAGCACTTCAAGAAAAGTACCAAGCGCTCGCTAATGGCAAAACTACAGACGATTTGAAGCCATTGGTTTGGATGTCGTACAATGTGCACGGAAATGAGGCGGTTGGTACAGAATCAGCCATTCGCACCATCTATCATTTGCTCACTGATGAAGCGTCTCAGAAAATACTTGATGATATTTTCATCATTATGGATCCTTGCTTAAATCCAGACGGGAGGGAGCGATATGTCAATTTCTACAGGGAAAATATTGGAAAGAAAATGGACGTGCAGCCATGGACGATGGAGCACTTAGAGCCATGGCCTGGAGGTAGACCTAATCACTTCTTCTTTGACCTGAATAGAGACTGGCTCTGGCAAAGTCAGCAAGAGTCACAACTCAGAATGAAACAATATCTTGCATGGCAACCACAAGTACATATCGATTTTCACGAACAGAATATCAACAGCCCTTATTATTTTGCTCCTGCCGCGAAACCATACCATTCGGCTATTACTGACTGGCAAAAAGAGTTCCAGCGCTTATCTGGTGAAAATATTGCTAACTACTTTGACCAAAGAGGTGAGGTTTACTTTACTAAAGAAAGATTCGATTTATTTTACCCAAGTTATGGGGATACCTACCCTACTTTCAATGGTGCTATCGGCATGACCATGGAACAAGGTGGTAGCGGTAGAGCAGGATTGGGTGTGCTCAATGAAACCAAGGACACCCTGACCCTTGAAGCACGCATTGAAAATCATCACTATGCAGCTCTCGGTATCTTGAAAGCATCGCAGGAAAACCCCAAACAACTCATTGACAAGTTTAAGGAATACAGAGCCTCCAATACCACCAAAAATGGCTTTGAAGCTTATTTGATTGATAAAAACACCCCTCACCTTGCATCATTACTAACCTTTTTTGATCGCAACCAAGTGAAGTATGAGGAAGCGAAGCTCGATAAAGATATGAAATCGGCATACAACTATCACCAGCAAAAGACAACTACTGTACCTGCTGCTGAGTACATCCTCATTCCAACAGAACAACCTTCATCCACTTTGATAGATATATTATTTGAGAAAGAAACTGATCTTGAAGACTCCCTAACTTATGATCTTACCGCCTGGAGTATTCCTTTCGCTTATGGTGCAAATACATATGGTATCAACACAAAGCTTTCAACTAAGACCTATGAAGCCACAAAAGTAGAGAAGCTAAGTATAGATACCGAACCTTATGCACTCATCATCCCAATGAAATCAAAAGAAGCGAAAGCGCTATACAGCCATTTGAAAAAAGAGAAATATAAACTAAGGATAGCACAAAGAGCTTTTGAAATAGAAGACAAGAAATTTCCAAGAGGAACAGCAGTAATCACCAGAGCCGACAACCGAAAAAAGAACAACTGGCATAATAAGGTAGCAGCTTTTGCTGCAGAAAAGTCAGTTAACTTGGTACCATTGAAAGGCGGATACGCAGCCTCTGGCTTTGACATCGGATCAGACTATTTTACTTACCGTGAAGCTCCAAAAGTGGTGCTCCTTGGTGGTGACGGTATCTCTAGCTTAGACTATGGCAGTATATGGCACTATTTTGAAAATGAATTACAATACCCTGTGCATCGAGTCAACCTAAAGCATTTTGGATATATACCTCTTGATGAAATAGATGTCATCATCATGCCATCAGGAAGCTACTCCTCACAACTTAAAGATGAGCAATGGAAGCAAATTGAATCATGGGTAAAACGCGGAGGACGACTGATAGCTACAGAAAGAGCGGCCTCTTTTGTGGCTAGGAAAAGAGAGAGTTCGTTTGAGTCTAAAGAAAAGGATGAAACGAAAAAGGAGGCTAAGCTAAGTGATTTTGAAAACGTAAGAAGAGAATCTGTATCAAGCAAGCTATCTGGAGGCATTTTCAATACGAAAATGGACTCTTCACACCCTTTGGCATTAGGCTATGAAAGCGATTACTTTCTCATCAAAAGCGGTGAAGTCACACTCCCTTTACTCAAATCAGGCGATAACTATTTGATCCATCATGATGACATGAAGGCAATACTTGGGTTTACAGGAAGTAAAGCCAAAGATAGCGCTCAGGGTAAATTAATCATGGGAGTAGAGTCTGTAGGTAGAGGAGAAATTGTATATATGACAGATAATCCACTTTTTCGCGCATTTTGGGAAAATGGTAAACGACTGTATTTCAATGCTGTTTTTCATAAAATGTGAAAATAGCTGATTCGATTAACAGTCTAATTTAAAACTACTTACATAAGGAAAATACATACATTGAGCCTTTAATGAGGAAATTAGACAAAAAAAAGATTCGGAAAAAGCAACTAACTATTTTGAAAAAAAGCTCGTTACTTTGATCAAACAAAAAGACAAGTTGATTTCAAATCACGTTTCATGCTTATGGACAAACACAGAATCTTTTTTGAATGTATAGAAACTCCACGCAACTTGCCAGAGCTTAAAGGCTTCACGAAAGGTAAAGTATACGAAGGAAGATCTTTTAACGGTTTATACGAAGTCTCGCTAGAGTGGGGCAATGGTAAGCCGAATTCATTGATTAGCAAAAAGCTTTTTAAATCATTTTTTAAAGAGCGAAATGAAGAACTTTCTGATTTAAAACAAAGCTCATGAAAAAGCCGCTTAATTGAGCGGCTTTTTTGTCCCTAAAAGAAACACATTAATTCTTAAAGCATATCATTAGCTAAATTAGCAAGCTCAGACCGCTCACCCTTCTCCAAAGTTACATGCGAGTAGATAGGATGCTCACTTACACGGTCAATCAAATAGCTCAATCCATTGCTCTGAGCATCTAAGTAGGGAGTATCAATTTGATGAACATCCCCCGTAAAAATAAACTTAGTATGCTCTCCCGCCCTTGTGATAATGGTTTTCACTTCGTGAGGAGTCAGGTTTTGAGCCTCATCAACAATAAAAATGATATTAGACAAGCTCCTACCTCTAATGTACGCCAAAGGCGAGATCACTAGCTTCTCCTGATTTACCATCTCTGTTATTTTCGTATATTCCTTGTCGGTTTCTTTCCATTGATTTTGGATATACTTCAGGTTATCCCACAGAGGCTCCATATAAGGGTTGAGCTTACTTTTTATGTCACCAGGCAGGTATCCAATATCCTTATTACTTAGCGGCACAATAGGACGAGCCAAAAAGATTTGCTTATATTCTTTTTTCTGTTCTAGTGCAGCTGCCAATGCCAAGAGCGTTTTTCCTGTACCCGCCACTCCTTGTATGGTAACTAGCTTTATATGAGGATTTAATAACGCATGCATCGCAAAAGCTTGCTCTGCATTTTTAGGCTTTATACCATAAGCCTGCTGCTTATCTACCCTCTCTAATTGTGACTCAGCTGAGTTATGATAACATAAGATTGAATTGACACCACTTTTTAAAATATAATATTTATTACCATACATTCGCCGCTTAAATAGCCGATTCGAGGGTATGACGCGTTTATCATAAAGCTCATCAATCAAATCAGGATCGATTTTAGTACGTTCTACCTTGCCTGAACTTAGGGTTTGAATATTTTTAATCTTTCCAGTTTCGTAATCTTCAGCGGGCAGATTTAATGCTCGTGCCTTAATCCTCAGATTAATATCCTTACTTACCAGTATTACCCTTCGATCAGGGTTATCCTCTTGCACCCTCAATGCTGCGCTCAGTATGTAGTGGTCATTTTTCTGAGTATCAAATATCTTATTTGTATCCTGACTACCCAGCTGATGTAATACTACTTTGATACTTCCTTTACCCCGACCATTAAGAGGAATCCAATCTGCCAATGAGCGATCGCCCGAAAGCTGATCTAATAATCGAATAAACTCCCGAGCTGCAAAATTTTTCGTTTCATTCCCTTTTTTGAAGGTATCCAGCTCCTCCAAAACTGTGATAGGAAGAACCACATCGTGCTCGCCAAAATTCAAAAATGCATGATGCTCGTATAAAATAACCGATGTATCTAAAACAAAAACTTTTCTAGAGCTATCCTTTTCGTTATGTTCCATATTATTGATTTAAAGAAGTATCAATTAAGTAGCATAATATAGATAGCAATCTCACCAAATACAAGATGTCAAGATAATTGAGTCCTATATTTCTATTTTTTTTTGAGGGATGAGGACATAATTGGATTCAAAGCTGTAAATTACATACCACACAATACCCGCTTGAACTGATCATGGAAGAATTTGAAATCATCCTAGGGTCTATGTAAAAGTACAATTAGTACAATCTTCGAACTAGCAACTTTACATGAAGGCAATCTTTTTTATGCTAATCCGCATAATTACATAAATAGATGTACGCCTTGAAAAGAGACAAATGGTTACGTTGTGACGCCCTTTCAGGACTAAGTGCATGCTTTCTATTTCTGACAGAGCTTCAGCCTGTGCTTTGCTATATTGCGCCTTCATCGCTCTTAAAGAATAATAGGTCCTTTGAAACTTAAGGTGCAAACAAACGGATATGCATAATCTTTTTAGTCGGGTATATAGATCCTATCAATCATAAGTGAAGGAAAAAAACTCAATTCCTCTCTCTGATTGATCTCACTTAGCGAAAAAATAACACCATCAAAAAGAATCTCATCACCGATCAGTTCATCAAGGATACCACCAGGCCAGCCATTACAAGAAAAATATGAAGAGGCCTCACTATTATCTTCCGTACCAAGTAAATCGATATAAATAACACCCCAAAAATCCATGCGTCTCACTAAAGCCCTTTGATGCCTGTATAATTTTAACTCCGCACGATTAAGCATCAGCTCGCAACCTTCTAGTTCAATAACTGAAAATCCATCTAAGTGCAAGTCCTCATCTCCTGAACAAGACATAAATATGATTAAAGTTGCAATTAGAAATAGTCTTATCTCTATCATAACAAAATTTTAATAATGGGAGACAATAAGCAAAAACAAATATTCTTTTATAGGCAGGAAGAGTTAATAAATATCATTGTTGTCCGGTAAAAGTACGTTTTCAATATTTATATTATTATAGCTC
>JAFIEW010000075.1 GCA_020832375.1 Cyclobacteriaceae bacterium | reverse complement strand
AAAAACTATTAACTAGATTAAGTGAATTTGAGGGTATTTTTCATGAGAGGCCTAACTCCTTAATAGTTTACTTTTCCAAACCATGAAGAAATGAAGAAAATAAAGGGCTAAAGCACGATTATTTTCTACACCAAACTCTTAATCCCTCTAAACTCCTTAATGGTTTACTTTTTTCAAAACATGAAGGAATGAAGAAAATTAAGAGCTAAAGCTCAAGTATTTTCTACACCAAACTCTTAATCGACCTTAACTCCTTAATAGTTAGTTTCGCCAATCTATGAATAACATTATTTTTTGTGTAACGCTACTTTAGGAAGGGACAATATTATAAAAAAAAAGACCCCAAGCATTTGCTTGAGGTCTCGGTTAATCTTGTGAGCAAAATTGCTTAGTCAGCAACCACTTCAAAATTTACTTCGTGCTTCACTTCCTTGTGAAGATCGATTGTTGCAGTGTACTCACCTAGCATTTTAATATCTCCGTTAAGAGAAATTTGCTTTTTATCTACATTGTATCCTTTCGCAGCTAGTGCTTCAGAAATTTGGAAAGTGGTGATAGCACCAAATATTTTTCCACTTTCTCCCGCTTTTGCTTTGATAGTCAATGAAGCATCACCAATGCTCTTAGCCAAATCTTCTGCATCTTGTTTGATTTTAGAAGCTTTGTGAGCGGCTTGTTTCAAGTTTTCAGCAAGTACTTTCTTGCTTGAAGCATTTGCAAGAATAGCAAATCCCTGAGGGATCAAGTAATTTCTTGCATATCCTGGCTTTACGTCCACAACATCATTCTTGTAGCCTAAGCCCTGTATGGTTTCTTTTAAAATAATTTCCATTTCTCTCGTTCTCTTTATTTTAAAGAATCAGTTACATAAGGCAATAGAGCCAATTGACGTGCACGCTTCACAGCTACAGCTACTTTCTTCTGAAATTTCACGCTGTTACCAGTGATACGTCGAGGTAAAATCTTTCCTTGCTCGTTCAAGAAGCGAAGCAAGAAATTAGCATCTTTATAATCTACGTATTTGATGCCACTTTTACGGAATCTGCAGTACTTCTTGATGCGCTGCGTTCTATTGATAGGTTCGTTTACTAATGTCATGCTGCTGTACCCTCTTTTTTGTCTTCAGATTTTTTGTTGAATTCGCCATTTCTACGTCGAGCATTGAACTCGATAGAATGCTTATCGAGCTTCACAGTCATGAAGCGCAATACCTTTTCGTCTCTTCTAAATTCTAACTCTAAAGCTGCGATCACAGTGGGGTTCGCTTTAAATTCAAAAAGGTGAAAAAAACCGGTGTTTTTGTGTAAGATAGGATAAGCAAGCTTTTTCAAGCCCCAATTCTCATCTCCTACAAATTCTACTTCGTTTTTTTTCAACACATTTCTGAACTTCTCTACAGCATCCTTCATCTGTTCATCAGATAAAACGGGAGTTAAAATGAATACTGTTTCGTACTGATTAAGTTCCATTTAATTAAAATGTTATGGTTGAAATTTTAAGACTGCAAATGTAACATAATATTTCAAACTGTGCAAATATTTCAAGAACCAGCGGCACAGCTCGCTTGAGCTTCATCTTCTTTTCGTGAGATGAGGATATAACCGATCTTCTATTTAAAAAATATCATCCTCAATGATGAATCATATCAAAGGTCGCGCTTTCGCCCAGACTCATAAGATGAATAGAACCATACGGAACTTCTACTTTAAAGGCATTGGATAATGGCATCTGCAATATAAAGGCATAAACGGCTCTGATAACACCAGCATGAGTGACCACTGCCACTTTTTGATGCCCTTCTTTACGCAAAGCGCCTATAAAATTGGCTACCCGATGATAAAGCGCTAAAAAGCTCTCCCCTCCTTCAGGTTTGATATTCACAAAATCTGCCATCCATGCATTAAGCTGTACCTTAGGAATATCATCCCACGCCAGCATTTCCCAATTTCCAAAATTCAGCTCTATTAATCTGTCATCTATAATCTGCCGACAACCAAAACGGTCAGCTAAGCTTTTACACCTTAGAAGCGGGCTTGAAAAGACCACGTCCAAGTTTTCAGGAACTTGCTTAAGAATGATCTCTGCTTCTTCCTTAAAACTATCCGCTAAATCAAGGTCGGTATGGCCGTAACAAATAGCGCTACTGATTGCAGGCTTCGTATGTCGAATAAAATAAACTTGCATCATCAATTAAATTATGATCTGTTTTAAAGCCTACAGCCATTCATGCAGAAAGCAATAAAATTCAAACCGCTTTAAATATTTGCCACAATGGCCAAAATGTGTCCTCATTCCACAAAAACAAAACAGTTATATAAAACACTACCTCCGTGAGCTGCTGTGTGGCACCCAAGCAATCGCCTGTATAGCCACCAATATGCGTTTTAAAATAGTACCCCAAATAAACCTTAGCTAAGTAGGCAGGAACAACTGCCAGCAAAAGTAGGGGGTTCCAATAAAACAAAATGCCCAATATGATTACAAATAAGCTACTGTAGATCATTTCAGCAATTGACAAACGTGATGTAGCAATGGGCTTTGCTTTGCTTTGATCGGTATCTTGTACGTAATCATGAGTGTGCACGAAAGTGGAAGCGATGAACCGACTTAAAGTATGCCCAAATATCAGAATGGGCACAACAGCAAAGGCATCTCGCAAGGCAAGCTCATACAAGGCAAAAAACTTAATGGCCAAGAGCAAAACTAAACCCACCAAACCATAAGCTCCTATGCGGCTGTCTTTCATTATGGTGAGAATGTGATCCTTACCCCATCCCCCACCAAAACCGTCGCATACATCAGCAAAACCGTCCTCATGAAAAGCACCTGTAAGCCATATAGTAAATGCCATAGACAGCAATATACTCAAGCTGGGTGGCAGCCCCCATGAACAGATAGCATAAACCAAAGCCCCTCCCCCTCCTACTATCCAACCAATCAAGGGAAAATACTTGCGGGACTTATTCAAATATTCTGCATCGTGATCTACCCAACTCGGACAAGGAATGCGCGTAAAAAACATCACCGCCGTAAAAAAATAGCGTACTTCTTTCATCTATCGTTCGTTCTGAGCTGTATCTCTTTTTGGTTTAAAAATCAGTAATCCGGCATTTATATGATACCAACATATGCGGGTTTTAGAGGTGCCATGCACCTATGTTTTTTCACTCACACCCGCCTTATCAAAGCTTGCCATTTCTCTCATGAAAGCTACAGCACTTTGGATAATGGGTAGAGCAATTGCACAGCCTGTCCCTTCACCTAGCCTCAACTGCAAATCCAAAAGTGGTGATGCATTAAGATGCTCTAAGAGCAGCCGATGGCCTTTTTCATCGGAACAGTGAGTGAATATGGCATTTTCCGAAATTTTAGCATTTATACACTGAGCGACCAGATAAGCGGCAGATGCAATAAAGCCATCTACCAGAATAAGCATGCCATGCTGATGCGCACGCAAGATCGCTCCTGTGATATGAGCTATTTCATAGCCCCCAAATTCGGACAATATTTGTAGCGGATCGGTCAGCTTTCCTGCTCGCTTAGTGACCGCATGAAGGATGTCGACTTTATGTGCTAGCCCGTAATCATCAAGTCCTGTACCTTTACCCACACATTCTTCAATCGGCAGGCTCAGTAATGCACTCATCAGAAGGCTGGAAGCAGCGGTATTTCCAATCCCCATTTCTCCGAAAGCAATGCAGTTAGATCCTGCCTGAGCTTTTTGATCTACCATCTTAGCAGCCTGCTCAAAGCATAAATCCAACTCCTCCTTGGTCATTGCAGCTTCCTCGCGACTATTACGCGTTCCTTTTCTGACCTTCATTTGGGTAAGCTTGGGATGAGGATCAAAATCACAATTGACGCCACAGTCCACTACAGATAGGTCGATACCGTGTTGCCTACAAAACACATTGATGGCTGCACCCCCATTGAGAAAATTAAGTACCATCTGTCGGGTAACTTCCGTAGGATAGGCACTTACACCATCAGCAGCAAGTCCATGATCCGATGCAAAAACGATTAAACTCGGCTGCTGAATCTTGGGTCGTTCCGTATCTTGTAAATATGCCACCTGCAAAGCAACTTTTTCAAGGACACCCAATGCACCTATAGGTTTTGTCTTCTTGTCAATAATTGCCTGAAGCTGTTCGCGGGAGAACATCCTCTTAACAGCACTATCCTGTTTTGTCATCATTTTACATTTTCATGACCATAAGGACAGTGGCGACAAGCATTACCGCAGCAGAATCCACGAAGCTTATGGTATTTTTCAGTGAAAACCATTAAGCCATTTTCAAAATAGTAGTGGACATTTTCTTTTAATTCACTCCCCCGCGGCAGTTTAGATTGGTTGCTTCTAGATTTCGTCATTCCTACTCAACTTTTGAGTTTGAAGCTGCAGCGGCAGCTGTAAAACAGGCCATTTGGCTTTCATCAACTCAAAGCCTCCAAAAAGTACCGTGCTGTAAAACAAATTCCCCAGTAATGTGCCTTTTAAGAAAGGGATAGCTGCCACATAGCAGGCGAGCAGCCCTGCTGCATTTTTCGGATATAAACTACCGCCCATCCACACACCAAAATTACTGACAACGAAAAATACAACTGCGGTCACTACCGCTGAAAACAACACATTGGTCACTTTTACCTTTTTCAGACTGATAAACCCGATAAGTGTACAAAGTACTAAGGCACCATAAGTCCAGTACCAGCCGGCATACATAAGTTTAAAGCCATCGAAATAAGCGGCATAGACGGTATTATTGATGATTACATCGCTAATAAAAAGGGATATTAGAGGAATGATAATCGCCAAGTGCTTCTGCTTGAAATAAGCAGCACCGAAGAGTCCGAGTGCACCGATGGGTGCAAAATTGGCAGGGTGAGGAATTAATCTGCTGATCGCGGCCAGCAAAATGAGAATGATCAAAACAGTCGTTCTGATGGTTTGTTTTGAGTTTTGCATGATTAATAAGGATTAAATTAAACACACAAAACCTCCTTAGAATAGCTTCTAAAACAGGCATAGCCGATCTAGTATGCTACCTTTCCTCCGAAGGTTTTGCAATTACATTGAATAATGGCAGGTCTCCTGACTTATTCCACTTTCATCGCCTTCCCAATCGAGTAGATCAGTGGCATATTGATAAAAGCTTGTGCGGAAATTACAGTTTCGGGGAAAGTTCCGGATTCACACCGGATTCCCTTTTCATTTCGATACAAAAATTGCAACGAAAACCATTATTTGGTTCAAAGTTAAAATTAATCCGCTAAAAACTGAGTGGATCTAAAGAAAATATCTCAGCTGATAAGAGTTTCTAACATGCGGTTTCCCATGGGATGAAGATAGTAGATACACCTGAGCATTTAGAAAAGTCGAGGAACGCATTTCGCTATATTTTCTGCTTAATTTCAGGATTTAAATTAAAGCATTTGCATATTACATCACCCTATTTATGGATGAATATTTAAACCGTTTTTTTACAACGACAAGCATTCAATTATTTTTATATCGACTAATAAAGTTTTATTATTGTACTATTTTAAGATTAGAGTACTTGCATTTCGACAATCACACTTAAAATTATATTATTCCAATATTACAGCTATGTACGGTTATCTCTAGAAATTAAATATTTTATTTTCACTTGCAAATGATCTGTTTTTTTTTGATTTGTTTCATCAAAAGCAAAACGTTGAGCTCAATCCTGTTTTTTGATTCATTCATCTGAGTGGATGGGTGGTTTTACAATTTATTAAGTTCTATTAAAATGAAAAAGTATTTAGCTTTAATCGTTCTTTTATTCATTGTTGGAGTGGCTTTTGCCTGTCCGGATCATATTTATGTAAGTGAAGAGTTTTTTTGGGATGCTGTAATTGATGCCATTACCAACTGTGCGGATGGTCACCTAATACATATTACCATAATTTAAAGTAATTTTAATTGATGTAAAAAGGAAGAGGTCTAAATACCTCTTCCCTTTCTTAATATATTATTTTCTATGAAAAACTTATCTTTTGTATTCCTAATTATACTTATTTCATGTTCAAAATCAGGACAAACCAACTATTATGAGCTGAAAAAAGAAGTTATTGACATCCCTATTACATCCGATCAATTACCTTTTTATCTAATTCATTATTTCTCAGCTGATGGATCCATTGCACTTGGTGGGGATAAAACCAACTCTAAATTTGACCTTTTCGACCTAAAAGAAAAGACATTTATGAGATCTATTGAATACGATTTAGAAGGCCCTAAAGGAATGAATGATATAAGGTATTTCTTTATTCATGAAGAAACATTGTATGCTTTGGGTTTATACAGTATCTACAAATTTGGTGTGGACAATGATCTTTTTCAAAGATTAAATGCAGAAGAGGATATTAGTTTTTTTAAAAATAACAATATGACCCTATTTCCATCCGGAGTTAGCTTTCATAATACCTCAATATATCGACCTTGTATCAATAGGGAAGGTACGAAGTTATATCATGTCGCCTATCCCGTCGGAACAACTTTTAAAGATCAAAGCTATTTTGAGAAGGCATCTTTAGTAGAAATAGACTTAGAATCATTTGAGACAAAGTTTATCTGTAATGTCTATGAGCAATCGGGTCTTAGTAATGCAAAAAGTGCGGGTGACCTATCAGGAATTAATCTTTCTCTTTCTGAAACTGAGGACTCTGTCATTTTTACCATACATGCCTTGTCTGATATTTACATTGCAGACCTGAAGAGTAAAGCATTATCTAAAATCAAAGTAGAACCCAATAAATATAACCCTAAGATACCGATCGCCGAGATAGACCACACTAATGTAGAAAAATATATGAAGGATATGTTTCTTTTAGGACAGTACCTACAGCTTTCTTACGATCCACATCGAAAGCTTTATTATCGTTTACATCAAATGCCAGCAGATGAGATAGGAGATAAATTTCTTAGGTCTAATGTGCTTAGTATTCTTGATAGAGACTTCAAGCTTTTAGAAGAACACCCAATCGAAGCTTCTGTATATCCTGACTTTGCTATTAGCGAAGACGGCTTGATATTCAGAAATTCTCCTGGCGATAGTGAAAGCTATGTAAGCTATACTTTACTAAAGGTTGATAAAGATTAAATTGAACGAATCGAGGCACTTACATTTAAGGATACCTTAAAATAAAAGCTGATGCAAATGTGTCCGAATAGAAAAAATGTTGTTGTACTGATTTTATTAATATTCGCTTTAACATTATCAAACACTTATGCCCAGTGCCACTAGGAAGTACAAGCAGGATTAGCAGGTATAAATAGTGGTGATTATGTTGCTAACTAAAACGCTAGTGTCAATTACCACTTTTTAAGTTTAGATCTAAGCTTATCTCGAAATTATTTACACAGCTCTAAAATGCACTCTTAAAGTTATGCAATGCTATAACAATTTTCAATACCTGACCACCTATATGATAAGTTTTTAACCTGATTTTATTTTTAATGATTTTGATCTTTTTACTCTACTAAAAGCCTGTTCAACTTTTACCCGTACTGATCCTATCACCTTATTGATTTCGTTTTGATATAGGTGCTATTTTCTTTTTTTGGTTTTTTACATGGAATAATAAGATTTGCCAAGTCTTTTTTTACCCCTAAAAAGCATAAGTCTACCAATACAATTAGCTCACCAAGGTCAAACTGTATTTCATCCCAAATAATCTGACAATGGGGAGTAGTTCACCTTAGCGTGCATTGATCTTGGATTGTTACAGGGTTTACTTGATTTAAGCGGCTCACGAAAGCTGAACCACCACCTTGCCCATCGTCTTACCACTTTGAAAAAGCCGGATAGCTTCGGGTAGATCTTCGAAATCGAAACGGTGCCCTACAAATGGGGCAGCGAGCTGTAAGATATCCAACTCGCGCATGAGCTCCCCCATCTTGCCTTTTTTGTCATACAGCCAAATCAAGTTAAAGGCCATCACTGATTTATTATCACTGACCATCTTCATGGGGTCGATGCGCGGTCGGCGAAGGTAATTCCACACTACCTTCAGCATATTAGGCCTATCGCGTCGTTGGCCAAATACTGCCGAGCCGAAGGTGACCAGCCTTCCTTCGCGTGCCAATAAGTCATAACTCATCCGAAACACATCGCCACCCACTGATTCTAATATCAAATTCAGCTCTCTTCCAATAAGTTTTTCTTCCAATTCTGCACGCATATTGCGAGCACGCACCAAATAGTCATCATATCCTTCTTGCTTGAGCAAATCGAGCTTGCTTTCACTACCCACCGTGCCGATGGTATAGCATCCCAAAGATTTAGCGATACGATTTGCCATCATGCCAACCCCACCGGCTGCAGAATGAATCAGTACAGTATCGCCGGATTGGGCATTACCTAAACTGCAAAGGGCGTAATAGGCTGTGAGCGTCTGAACGGGAAAAGCGGCCCCTTGCGCAAAAGACCAGTTTTGGGGTAGCGGGTAAACATATTCTTGAGCAATGTTGAGATGGGTGGTGTAAGCCCCGAAGCGCGTCACGCCCATAATGCGGTCACCTACTCGAAAGCGACTCACGCCATCCCCCACTTGAACCACCACTCCTGCATACTCCAAGCCTGGCACAAAGCTACCCGTCGGAGTGGCAGAATAAAGTCCGAAAATCGCAAAGATATCGGCAAAATTTAAACCTATGGCCTTGATTTCAATTTGTAGCTCGCCCGCCGCGGGTGAGGACAGATAATCATCCTTTTGCACTAAGCGCTTGAGATCACCAGCTTTAGGCTGCAGCCAAATTTTTCGACTTATCCCACTCATCATGCCCGCTCCAAAATACTCACTATATTACTACCCCCCGATCCGCCAATATTTAAGGTAATACCACGATCTGTCTCCACCTGTACGCCGAGTGCCTCTCCGATCAGCTGCTGGTAGATGAGTGCGTGCATAGCAACTCCCGTTGCACCAATCGGATGGCCTTTTGCCTTCAGGCCTCCGCTCGGATTGACCACGCAGTCGCCCTCAGGATAAACCACACCTTCGTCGAGTAGGCGATGTTCTTCTCCTGCTTCACATAATCCTAAGGCACTGTAGCACATCAATTCCGTGATCGTGAAGCAGTCATGTACCTCTGCCACTCCGATATCTTCAATGGTGACCCCAGCTCTCAAAAGTGCCTTTTTTACTGCATGCTGAGCACCATCCAATTGATAGGTAGTCTTTTTGCTATCGATAATATCCAAATAATCCATGGCAGCACCCCAACCACTTAGCTTTACGCCTGACTTCTCAGCACTCAAAACCAGACCCGCACAACCATCGCTGATGAGTGAGCAATCATGCAATCTTAAAGGCGCATGTATGATCGGGTTTTTCTCCTCAGGAAGCGCGGCCAGATCAGCTTCTGTTAAACCCTTTTTGAATTGTGCCACCGGATTATGAACTGCATTCCCATAGGACTTAGCGGCTATTTTCTGAAAGTAGGTTCTCATGAATTCCTCATCCCTACCAAATTTTGAGGCGTAGCCTTTCGCTAGGGTTGCAAACATGCAGGGTGCATCCACTCCATTAGCACCCTCTTTAGGATAGAGCGTCGCCATCGCGAGCACACGGCTGATTTCGGGTGTCGTCAGCTCGAGCATCTTTTCTACCCCAATCACCAGCACATTTTTGTACTCACCACTCAAAATGCCCGAAATGCCTTGATGCACAGCTGCAGAGCCACTAGCGCAGGCATTTTCGAGTCGAAACATTGGCTTGAAGCGCAACTCTTCCATCACATTGGCGGCATAGGGTGCAAGATGCTCCTGATTATTGAAGCCACCACCCGAATAATTTCCTAGAAAAATTGCATCAATTTTGGCAGGGTCAATATTGGCAGCTTTCACTGTCTCCACTATTGCCTTTTCATAGAGCGACTGTAAAGTCTCCCCACTGAGCTTTCCGAAGGGACTGTGATAGGCGCCTTTGATATAAACTTGCATAGCTTTTGTTGTTGTTATTGGGTAAATATAAGCTGCAATCTTACTTTGACCAAGCCATTGTAGCTGCGGTTTTTATTTTGCGTGGGATGAGAACGCTCTACCTGCCGCATTCATAATCGAAACTTCTCACCGCTATTCGCCCAATGCCAATAACATCCCATGCAAAGGATCGTTATTTGTTTGACAATCAACAACTAAACATATGAAGACTCTTTTTTACTACATCTCGGCCTTGATCTTTTTGAGTTACAGCCAGTTGATGGCACAAGAACAGCTTTTCCCTCAAGATTCGAAAGAAGACTGGAAGCGTCCGCATTTGTTTGGCTTTCAATCGAGCATTTTGATCAATAATCTTTACTATGAGGTAGGGATCGTACCTAATCTAAGTCTAAGAACTGAGGCTACGCTCACGCCGGGCTTCAACATCAATTTGAGTAGCAATAATGCCAATCTAAATTCTGAGTATACGCTGAGCCCAGGTATTAACTTAGAACCGCGCTACTATTTCAACAAAGCTAAGCGTGAACGAAAGGGTAAGAACATTGATAAAAGTAGTGCTTCTTATGTTTCGATCAAGAATATGTGGATATCAAGCAATAATCTATTTTCGAGTGATACACGTTCACAGCTACAAAATACAATTTTGATACTACCTTCTATCGGCTTAAGAAGGAATTATGGGGTCTTTGAATTTGAAGTGGGACTTGGTGTCGGTCCCTCTTGGACAGAAAATATTTTTAATGGTAATATGGAATTAGGCTTAGCTATATTGCCACATCTTAGAATAGGTGCGAACATATGGTCTCGTTGAGTACGGCAACAAGCCTGAAAATATAATCACTGATCTAATCAGCTACGGATTGACCATCTTTTAAGGTGGTACGTTCCTCGCACCATTTTAAAGCTGCGGGCATGTCCTTGAAAATAGCATACTCAATCGGTTGTTTCTGCAAGGCAAAGATGGCTTTAAGCACCGTTCGAACCACAGCTGAGGGAATTACATAGGCCGTTCCGAGGCAGTAACCTTTCATGAGCTGCTCGTGCTTTTTAAGCCAGTCCGCCTGCATTTTTTGTAATGAAGCTGATGGCAAAGAAGCATCGGAGGCATCATATAGTAGGCATACCGGCTTTTTGGCATCGTAAAGCGACAAATTTTCTTGAAGATAGGCACCGAAGTTTTCTTCTGTACCTTTAGCACCTGTAAATGTAATCCTAACAATCGCACTGTTAAGCCTCTCAAATGTTGCGTATTTTTCCATTTTCTTAATACTCGAACGAGTTCAGTTTTGTTTTAATGGATAGTCCGCTAAAAAAAACTTTCCATTGCTTCCAATTAAGATTTGTAATTAAAATGTCGCCATGTCATCCCTTCAATTAAAAAGAAAAGTATTTAGGATTGTCTCGGGATAGGTAAAAAGAAATTTCATCTCCTTGCTTGAGTTGCGCCAAATAATCACTGACCCTTCTAGGTGGGTTCCGATATTTGTACAATACTATCTTTTTTGATTGGGGGTCATGATATTGCCAACGATAATAAATATTATTGCTCTTTTTACTCTTATTCAGATAACTGCCGATATAATTTCCGCTCACTTTTAGAGGGTACCTACTAAGCTTGTGAACTCTAACCCACTTGGAATAGAAATATTTTATTGCAAAAAATAAAATCACAAATGGCAAGCTGAAAAAGCCAAAAACCAAGAAAACAGGCAGGTCTTGGCTTGCTAGGTATATCCGATTAAGCCCTTCTAAAAGCAAGACCTCCTCGCCCAAACTAATCGCGATCGCTTGGTCCCAATTAAGAGGGATTTCAAGAAAATCACCGGAATCTTGATGAATAACAAGCGAAGGTGCTTGATCCAAATACTTCAATTCATAACTTTCCACAGGAATCTTATCTGCTCTGTATGACCTCAAATAATCCATCAATAAAATTGAAAAGCCTCCTGCAATTACCAGAGAGATAATCAATAGAAGAAAAGGCTTTTTTAGGATCTCCCATTGAGACTCCAAATAATCAGGCTTAGCACTTAACATCTTGCATAGGGGGTAAAAAATGAGTGTTGATGATATAGCCTTGTTCACCATTGCTTCGAAAGCTTTCAATTTTCAGCTGTTGCGGCAGGTAAATCGAAGGATCAAAGTCTAATGGCTCACTCTCGTAGATTGTACCCTTATCATCCCTCGCTAAAATTTGAAAACGCAAACTTTCAGGATCGAATATAATCTGATGAACAGGTAAATTACAATGGAAAAAAGACTGCCGATGAATATTCTTTTTAGCCCTATAACGCCTAATAATAACCAACAGATAAGCTACTGCCACTAAAAATAAGACCGCACCGGCTACAAAGGCAAACAAATAGCCTGAATACAGGCCTAACTTTTTGGATTCAAAAAGTTTTGAACGATCGTTATTGGGGTAGTAAAATACCAAATCGATCAATTTATTTTGAATCTCACCTTTATCGGTTGCAGCTGAATGATCAACACGATGATAAGCTATCCACTCAGAGGTACCATCCGAGCAAAGCAATATCCAATCCATCCCTACCTTACCACTTGAAGTGTTATGATTCCGAACCTCCCGCGTATCTAACACTTGCTTCACTTGCACCTCTTGCCATTGGTGAGTGCTAGTCTTCTGATTGAAAGAAAGCCGGTAGGTGACATCTACGAAAAATAAAATCAAACAGAAACAGGCTAAAAAGACCACCACAACACTCATGATCAATAAATCTGTTTTCTGATCAGATTGGCTTATAGTTTCGATTTTACCTCTTTGAATTTCCATAATGACCTAAAAAGTAGTGGGAATTTAAACAAATACTAAAAATTAAACAACTAGTCGGCTTTATCTACAATCTCCTCAAACTCTTGGATGTGCTGAGAGATTTTTTTTGCCAATTTACCGGTTTCTTCCGCCAGATATTGCACCTCATTGGCTACAACTGCAAAACCGCTATTTGAACTACCGCTTCTTGCAGCCTCAATTCGTGCGTTTAAAGCTAAAATGTGTAATCGCTGCAACTCCTCAATCACTCGGCGATTATCCGAAACCATAGATTGTACAATTCGGTCAATCTGATGCCGAAAGTCCGCTTCTTTTTTTTGCTTAGCGATATCGAAAACCATCCCTTCAAGAAACTTGAGTTCACCCTTTTCATCATATACGGCACCTCCCACCTCATTGACCCATCGTAGTGCCCCTGAGCTCGTATGAATACGATACTCTATATTCCAGTTCGTTCGATTTAAAATAGCCTTATCAACTGCTTTATCCACCTGAGCAATATCTTCCTGCGCAATAATCTCTGCATAAGCAAAACGCTTATTATCAATAAAATCCTCACTAGGATAGCCAATAAGGTCTTCTGTATTTCCAGCCATCGCGATCATGGTGTAATTTTTATCGGCTTTGCATCGATAGGTGAATCCATTGAGTCGATCAACAATGCTGACTAAAGATTCCTTTAATTGCTCTAGATCTATCATATTTTAAGGCGCTTGTAAGTTTCAGTATAATATGACTTTAATATAGTCAAAAAAACCAATCATCTAGCAATCAAATATTAGATAGATCGGATTCTGGATGGTAAGCAGCCTCAAAAAAATTCAACCATCAGAACTATAACTAATCAAAATATGGTCGCTCACTCAATTAACTTCTGATTGTTGTATGATGGTAACTTTATATCATCCTTTGGCTCAAGTGGAATAGCCTCAGTCTAATTTTTGCCACTGCACCCTAGTACCTCGATCGGCAAACTGCTGTAGTAAAAGCTGTAATTCTTCAGCCTCGGATCGGGTTCTTTCTTTAGTGACAAATGGATTATCGTGAAGCCAAAGTAGTTCTAGCTGTGCCAGTTGGGATAAGTCAGGCGGCAAGTCGGGAATGTCATTGTGTGAAATATCCAGATCTACCAAGCTGCTCAACGATAAGACCGGATGCGGGAAATAATTAATCCGATTGCCACCAAAGTGAAAATGAGTCAGCTTTTTTAATTGACCGACCGTCTCCGGAATCTCACTGAGTCGATTATTTTTTACATACAGCCGCTCCAGATTTTTTAATTCACCGATACTTTGAGGAATGGAAAACAGTTGGTTATGACTCAAATATAGCCGCTTCAGTTGCCTCAGCTGACCGATTTCTACGGGCACCCGCTCTAGCTGATTATAATAAAAGTCGAGCTCCTCCAATTCTGACAGCTCAAAAATGAAGGCAGGCATTTCATGCATGCTGTTTTTATACAGACTCAAATTTTTTAATTGGTGCAATTCCCCCAATTCAGCACCTAAGCTGCTGATTTGATTTTCACCCAGCTGCAAATCATTCAAGTTAGGAAAGAGTGACAACCCTTCGCCGGCATGCTGTAGCCCATTGAAGCTTAAAATCAGATTGTCTAGTCGCTCATTACCATCTTTACTGATCTGATCGATTTCAATACGATTTCTAGAAAGATTAAGACTTTCTAAATCCTTAAGCTTCTTCATTCGCCAATTTAAAATGGTCAGATCATTATTGACTGCATCAATATGCTTTAGTTTCTTCAAATTATTCAAGCCTCGCGGTGCGGCAGCATACACATTATCTCGGTAGTTGAGCTCTTTGATCTTTTTGTTTTTTCCAAACTTCAAGCCTGACTGACTATGGTGGTTGTACACTCGTATATCCTCCACTTGAGTAAACCAGCGCAAAAGCCAGCCTTGTACTTTTTGGATGTTGCAGTCGATCAATTCAATCTTTTCTAAGTTTTTAGCGTGTCTAAGACTCAAAGGTAAGGCTCTCCTCTGCTCCCCCATGATGGTAAGATGCCTGATCGTATCTTTCTGATCGCTAAAGAGATAATCTTCAAAAGAAGTAAAAAAAGGATTGGGTTTCCTCCGCTCATATTTCACTTTTGAAATGTTGAAGGTGAGGTCTCGAAGGCTATCGAACTCCGCTCGCAATATGGCTAGGCTATCTTTCGATACTTTTGGACCTTCAGAGCGAAATAGTACGCTAATTAAGAGGTCGATTTCTTCTTGTGCCTCGATATATTGAATCGAGTCTTGAGGGTTAAAAAATTTGTAAGGGGTCTTCGATTGAAATTGACAAAATGCCGCAGAAATGGTGAAACTGCAAAAAATAAAGGTAGCAATGAGCCTTCGCATAAAACAGGATTTAGATGATAACTAGATTATCAACTAAAAATATAGTTTAAAAAGCACAAAAGCAAAGAACTCAAAGAAAAAGAAGCAATCGAAGATCAGGGACAAGCCTTCCTCATCCCCGACCTGATTATAAATTCTTATTTCATAGACTTTTCGCCTTTGGCATTCATCACTTCTTCTTGCACATGAATGGACCACTAACTACAAACAGCCGAAGGGATCAACACTAAGAAGGTTTATGAAGGCTCATCACTTATTCATTATCGATCTCGCTTTTCAATAAACTGACCATTTTCATTATAAATCAACTCAAAAGGGGCGGGTAAATATTTTCTAAGCTCTTGACTATTAGAATTTGTTAACCAATCAATAATAAGCGTATCACCTAAAAAAGAATAATCGTATTCAAACTCTTTTCCGCTTCCCCATTGAGGTCTCATTTCTTGGATCATGTATTTATTGTTATTAATAGATTTCCAGACATAGCCTAACCCTAAAAATTCTATTTCCAAATTCTTCATTCCAAAAGCATTATGATAACCCTCTTGGATAAATACCAAAATTGCAACGCCTGAACCTTCATCAACCTCTTCCATTAGCCATGTATCTACTAATCTTTCATCCCTTTCAGCATCAGGGTCTACCTCAGGAACATTGCACGAGGAAAGATTATTGTTAATCCTGCAAAAAAAAGGATAGAAGTAAAAATTAAATTTTTCATTTTTTTTGTAAATAATGCCATGATACCGATCTATCTTTTTAATTTCATTTCAATCATTGATAAATAAGACCTTAAAATATAAACGGCAGCATAATCATGCCACCGCTTTCTATTTATTATCGATCTCGTTTTTCAATAAACTGACCTTCTTCATCATAAATGATCTCAAAAGGAGCGGGTAAGTACTTGTAAATTAATTGACTATCTGAAGAGCTATCCCAATCAATTATTAAAGTATCACCAGAAAAAAAATAGTTATTTATAAACATTTCACCGCTCCCCCATTGGGATCTTCTTTGCTGAGTAATTAATTGGAAATTATCCTCTGTTGACCATATTAAATTCGCACCTAACATATTATTTATATTATTTAACCGACTAAGTCCAAAGGCATCGTGATATCCAAACTCCGTGAAAACAACAACAGCCGATCCAGCATTTTCTAATACTTCCTGAGCCTCCCAGGTTCCCAATAATCGTGCATCTCGCTCAGCATCAGGGTCTACCTCAGGAACATTGCAAGAAAACAGCACCATACAACCGGTATAAAATACCAAGCAACTGACTATTAATTTTGGTTTCATTTGATTATTATGATTCAACTAACATAAAGTTCATAAAACAACCCTCCAAGGCTTTTGATGCCGTGGAGGGTCGGTAACACCCCCTAGTCCCGATTAATTTTTTCAACAAAATTTCCATTTTTATCATAAATGAACTCAAAGGGGGCAGGCAAATATTTTGAAGAGGTAGTACTAAATTCAATTGTCAAAGTATCTCCTGAGAAAAAATAATCATCGACAAATCGCTCCCCACTACGCACCTGAGGTCTCCTCTCCTGTGTAATTATCTGTTGTTTATTTTTGGTGGACCAAATAAAGCGTGACCCACCTATAAAGCGCTCATTTTCAATTTGTTCCAAATTAAACTCATTATGGTATCCAAACTCAGTAAAAACAACAAATGAAAAAGCAGTAATTCTCATCCTCTCCTCGTCATCGCCAAGAACCTGCCAAGTTCCAACCAATCGTGCATCTCGCTCAGCATCAGGATCTACCTCAGGAACACTGCAAGAAAACAGCACCATACAACCGGTATAAAATACCAAGCAACTAACTATTAATTTTGTTTTCATATGATTATTGTTTAATGCACGCGATAGCGGGTTTCTACATTACTACTCAAATAAATATCGATAGGTGCTATGGTTGGCATCCAACGCGCTAATACCCGATGCGTGTTAAAACCCTGTCGATCATAAGATCGCCAAGTAATGGTGGTACATATAAAACAGTTTGTTCTGTCCTTAGCTGTTATAAAAGCATAATAGGGTGTATTAATACCCAGAAAGTTAGCATCTCTACAATAAGGAGTACCGATTCTACTTTCGGCATATGATATCGCATTATTTATTTGCGTACTAGTCGGGTAAATCCAGCGGAAACCCCACCTTTTCCAGCGTAGCTTTCTGACCCTCGAAACCACAGATACACAATTCCAATCACGTTCAATATACTCGGTCGTAACACCACCACTATTAAGATTTGTACTATTTCGGGCACTGATAGCAAAACGCGTTCGATCATCTACAATCTGGCTCCCATTTAGCGTAATGATACTTGTATGCCCCGGAGGATATTTTCCTGTATGATAGTAAAGGTCAAAAGCGCCCGGAAGTGTATAAAATAGATACCGAGATAACCAGGTATGTCTTGGAATACTCATGATCAAATGCCCTCTTACGGCATGTTGTTTTAACTGACTCAAAACAACAGAATTCGGTAAAATATCCCAAGGATCTAAGTGAGTTCTCATGTAGTCACCTAACCTTGCCCCATCTGAGCCAAACAATTCTTCCTCTCTCTTTTCCATAGCTTCTTTTACCGCAGTTACAATCAGGCCGTAAATTTCATTACTTCCACCCATTGACTGGGCAGTGCGAATCATGTGATCAATCGGTTGATCTCTAAAGTCTTCTAAAACTAATGCAACGGCATTATTTTGAACCTCTAAATAGTTCACTACATCAGATTCAGGGCCTAGGGTTTGGATTTTCTCGTCCATTAATATAGCATTTTGAACTGTCCATCCTTCTAAAAATTGTCCTCTATCAGCAATAGACAAATCATAAAAGCTAATTAAATTGCCTTCGTCATCTTCAATTTCTACTTCCGAAATTTCTTCTAATATCGGATTAAGCGCCTTTTCCTCATCCAAAGGCAAGTACCTCATAGCCTGTATATCTCGGTTGTTAAGGTGTGAGCTAGTAGCAGTAATAAATAAGGCCATATTTTCAAAATAGGTAAGACACTGAGGATCTAATTGATCTTTCTTTGTAAAATCAACAGCTTGAAATTCTTCTAAGCTGACATCATCACCAATGAGATCTTCAAAAACCTCTTCTTGACTACAAGCACCTAAGAAGAATAGAGCTATCACTACCAAGATTGAAAGACTTTGGCCTAAGATCGGGTAAAAAAATATTCCCGACTTGTTTTCATTAACCCCTAATTTGTGTAAGGGGGGGGGGGGGGTAAAAATGTAAATTTTACAATGTTTTGTTTGTTTATTGTTTTTTTAATTACAAATTATAAAAAAAACAAACAA
>JAFIEW010000074.1 GCA_020832375.1 Cyclobacteriaceae bacterium | reverse complement strand
ACCAATTTTTTGACAACCCCTTTTAACTCAAGGAATTCGATCAAAAGAAGGTGAAAATATGGTGAAGTAGATAAAAAACCTCCTTTAATTAAAAAAAAAGCTTTATTACCCATCAACTCAAAATATTATATTGCTTAGCGTTTTGAACGCCATTGAATGTCAAAATCACATAAAAAAAATTAATTTTTTTGCTAAAAATTACATAAAACCCCAGCTTCGGTTCGCTTTTACTCAATGATAGATAGGTTTTTACTTCTACAAGTAAAAAAAGTCCTGCAACAACTTTTTCACCAAACATTAATCATAAAAAAGTTCTGTTTAGAAATCTATTCAATAGATGAGCTTAATAAGGATTAAGCTGAATCACTACTTAACAATTGTCGCCCTCTAACAAAACGGGTTGATCACATATGCTTTCATATGACCATTTTGAGACCCTTTTGACTAAAAAATGGACAAACGTCTTAAAAATGAATAGCACAACTAAGCCAATTTAAAAAGTTAATAGACTATTTCGAGCGAGTTAAATTAAAAGATACACACAGCCGTCCTAGTACTTAGAGTTAGAATTTCTAAAATATGCTCTGATCCAAAAAAATTTTAATTAAAGTTTACCCCTGGCGGTTAAAATGGTTTAAAATTTGTTGGAGTATGGTTTAGGTACAATTATTGTTTTATATTGAAGCACCATAACAAAATAATACATCTATCGAACAAATCTACCCATGCAATTATTAAAATCATTAATTCTAGGCTTCTTGATCAATTTATTGTTGATATTAGGACTTTTCGCAAGTACGCCAATTCAATTAAAACAAGGCATGACCTCCAAGACTATTGGGGAGCATGTATACATCTATCAAGACCCTACCTATGCGTTAGAGTTGAAGGATATTATGGGGATGAAAGATGAATTTGAGCGATCTAATACACCCAATATTAGCTTGGGATATACTCAAAGTGTATTATGGGCCTATTTTGATGTAGAAAATTTAGCAGATGGATATAATTCTTGGATATTGAAGCTCTCCTATAATCTACTTAATTCAGTTACTTTTTATAAAACAAAAGATGGAGAGGTTTTAGAAACTATCCACTCTGGAAATTCGATCCCCTTTCGAGAGCGTTCATTTGAACATACCGATTTCGTTTTTCCTCTCGACCAACCTGACGAAGGCAGCTATCGCTATTACTTTCGAGTAGAAAGTGAAAGTAGTAAGCAACTACCGCTCACCATTTACAGCACTAATTCTTTTTATAAAGAAAGAAATACTGCAGACATTTTGTATGGAATGTTCTTTGGAATAATGGTGGTTATGATCATTTACAACCTCTTTATCTTTTTTTCATTGAGGGATGTAAATTATCTCATTTACGTTTTAGCTATTAGCGGTTCAACCGTTTTTTTCGCAAGCTTTCAGGGTTATGCCTTTCAGTACATTTGGCCTGAGTTTCCCAGATTCGCATTTTCTATTATTCCTATTTCAGTGGGTGTATGGGCTGTGTTTTCTGCGCTTTTTGCTCGTGTATTTTTAAATACTGATCAATATGCACCTATTTTTTCGAAAATTTTAATGGTAATTATGGCTATAGGTAGTGTTGGAATACTTTTGGGGGCTATGGGCAACTACCCTACTGCCATTAAATTTTCGGCTGGCGCAGCTGCATTAAATAGTGTGGTTATTATAGCGGCAGGGCTCACTGTATGGCTAAAAGGTCAAAAAACAGCTCGCTACTTTACTGTAGCATGGATGCTTTTACTCATGGGCACATTACTTTTAACTTTACAAATATTTGGAATACTACCAGCCACTTTTATTACTAAGCACGCAGTTGAAATTGGGGCGGTATTAGAAGTAACCTTACTTTCTTTAGCGCTAAGTGATAAGTTTAGCATCATGAAAAAGGAAAAAGAACAAGCTCAAGCTAAGGCTATAAAGTTACAGAAAGAGGCTAATGAGGTACTTGAAATGAAGGTGAAAGAGCGAACTTTTGAACTAAACATGCAGAAAGAAAAGATTGAAAGTAGCGTAAGATATGCTAAGCGCATCCAAGATGTGATGCTCACGGGTAGGGAACGCATCAAGCAGGTTTTCGATGATAGCTTCATTTTATTTAAACCGAGAGACATCGTAAGTGGTGATTTTTACTGGATTGGAGAGCGCAATAACAAGGTAATTATTGCAGCTGTTGACTGCACTGGTCATGGCGTGCCGGGGGCTTTTATGTCACTATTAGGATATAATCTCCTCAATGAAATTGTAATCAACCGTGGCCTCACCGACCCTGGCAAAATCTTATCGAAAATGGATAAAGGCATCAGGAATATGCTCAATCAAGATTCCAACAATAATAAGGACGGAATGGATGCTGCCATCATGGTTTGGGACCAAGCGGAGCAGCAATTACAATTCGCCGGGGCAAAAAATCCACTGGTGATTTTTAAAGGTGATGAAGAACTAATTATCAAAGGGGCAAAGTTCCCTATTGGAGGCAGTCAAAAAATGACAAACAAGCATTTTGAGACGCATACATTACCTATAGATGAAGCAATGGATGTATATCTCTTCTCTGATGGGTTTCAAGATCAATTTGGAGGTGAGCTCAATCGTAAATACATGACCCGTAGATTTAGGAGCTTTTTAAAATCCATTCACCGCTTGCCATCAGAAGAACAGGAAGAATTGCTAGAACAAGAGTTCCTTAATTGGAAAGGTAATGAACAACAACTCGATGACATCTTGATCATGGGATTGAGGATTTCAAATAACAAACTCGACTTATATGAAAGCTCAGAAAACGTAAACACCAACACCTTGAGTATTTAAACTATATTAAAAGTGCATTACCAGTATATGAGTTTGTAGGGATAATCATCTTCTCACATCAAGTCAACTCTCATAAATTATTAGAACAAAGTCTACCGACTTTTTCGGAAAACTAATTTAACGAGAAAAAATGCTTAAAATCAAACTGCAAAAACTTAAGAAATATCGCGTTCTGTCTTATGTGTATATTTTCTTTTTATCAAATATATCCTTGAATACGGATGTGCTGGCAAACGAGACAGTTGTCTTAAGCACTGCAATAAAACGGCAATCTATTGTAAATAATACCACTATTTTCCAAGATAGCACTAAGCAATTAGGCATCAATGACCTAATAGAGCTAAAGGATCATTTTGATCAAGTAAAAGGAAATGAAATAAGTCTCGGGTATACGAATAGTATTCTATGGGCAAAATTTGAGATAAAAAACCAAATAAGAGCATATCAAAATTGGCTACTAAGGATACCCTACAACTCATTAAATTTCATTACCCTTTACAAAGTGAAAGACGATGAGGTAGTGGATAGTTTGGTTTCAGGTAATGGTATTCCTTTTAGACAAAGGGACTTTAAACATAATAACCCTGTTTTCCCCTTGGGCGAAATGGGAAATGGCACTTATACCTTTTACATAAAGGTAGATAGCGAGAGCACAAAGCAATTACCCTTACTAATATATGACTATGAAACATTCTATGAAGAGAAAAATGTAGCAGATTTACTGTATGGGATGTTTTTTGGAATTATGATCGTCATGATCATTTACAACCTATTTATATTTTTATCATTAAGAGACTATAATTATTTGATTTATGTTGGTGCTATAAGTGCATCTGTGATCTTTTTTGCTTCTTTCAATGGCTACACCTTCCAATATTTATGGCCTAACTTACCGCGGTTTTCATTTATGATTCTACCCATAAGCGTTGCTGTTTGGGTAATTTTCTCAGCATATTTTGCAAGATCCTTTTTAGAAACCAAGCGTCATACACCTATCCTAAATAAGCTTTTGATTGGCGTCACGATAATAGCAGGGATTGGATTGACTTTTGGTGTTTTTGATCAATATGCGTTCTCAATCCGTTTTGCGGCAGGTGCAGCTGCAATCAATAGTATCCTCATCATAACAGCTGGAATGAAGATATGGGTAATGGGCTATAAAACCGCTCGATATTTTACAGCGGCATGGCTCATGCTACTGCTAGGGGCTGTACTACTGGTATTTCAAACTTTTGGCTGGCTTCCGGCTAATTTCATCACCATGCATGCTGTGGAGCTTGGGGCGGTACTCGAAGTTACTTTGCTGTCACTCGCACTGAGTGATAAATTTAGCATCATGAAGAAAGAAAAGGAAATAGCACAAGAGCATGCAATTAACCTTCAAAGAAACGCCAATCAACAGCTCGAATTAAAGGTGAAAGAACGCACTTTCGAACTAAATATGCAGAAAGAAAAGATTGAAAGTAGCGTAAGATATGCTAAGCGAATTCAAGATGTAATGCTCAATGGTAGAGACACTATCAAATCAAGCTTTATAGATAGTTTTATTTTTTTCAAGCCGCGTGATATCGTAAGTGGCGATTTCTACTGGGTTAGTCAGCAAGAAAATAAAACTTTAGTAGCGTCAGTAGACTGCACAGGGCATGGGGTTCCTGGTGCATTTATGTCCTTACTGGGGTACAATCTTTTAAATGAAATTGTTATCAATCAAAAAATAATGGACCCATCAATTATCCTTAAAAAAATGGATAAGGGAATAAGGAAAATGCTTAACCAAGAGGTATCTAAAAATAAGGATGGCATGGATCTTTCCTTAATCGCTATAGATCATGAGAAAGAGATCATTGAATTTGCTGGTGCAAAAAACCCGATGATCTTTATCCAAAATGGAGATTTAAGCATTATAAAAGGTGATAAATATGCAGTTGGAGGCGTGGGTAAAGTAAAAAACAAGCACTTTTCTACTACTGTAATGGAATACTCTGGAGATACCATGATTTATTTATACTCAGATGGCTTTCAAGACCAGTTTGGCGGCCCAAAAGGCAGGAAATATATGACACGAAGGTTCAGAGAGTTTTTATTCAAAATTCATACCTTAGCCTGCGAAGAACAGGAAGAGCATATCGATAATGAGCTAAATGATTGGATGGAAGAAGAAAAACAGATAGATGACATTTTGATTATAGGATTAAAACTTAGCGAAAAAGATCGATTTGTAAAGCCCTCTAAATTCGATTAGGTTGAAAAGGATAGTTTATTTAATAAACCGCCCTCATCCCTGGAAATGTAAAAACCTATTAGTTTCTTAGATCGAGACCCCAGTTTAACTTTTGGCGGAGCGTATCGAAATAATTATACCCTTCAGGCTTGATCAATTGTGCTTTAAAGGGTGCCTTTTTTAGCTGCATATTAAAATTTGTATCTACTGCTTTAGAGCGAGAATCTAGAGAAATAAGAAAACTGTTGCTTCTGCTTTCCACCTGAAAGGTTAATGTACCTGAATCCGAAATGATAAGAGGCCTAACGTTAAGATTGTGTGGACTTACAGGCGTTACTATAAAATTTTGAGATTGCGGTAAGACAAGAGGACCTCCACAGCTTAAATTATAGCCTGTACTGCCAGTTGGTGTAGCAATAATGAGTCCATCGGCCCAATAGGCATTAATGTAATCACCATTAAGGTAGGTATGCACCACAATCATGCTAGAAGTATCTCTTTTCAAGATGGTGAATTCATTGAGCCCGAAGTTTAGGTTACCAAAAGGGTTTTTACCTTCACACTCCAACTGTACTAGTGAGCGGGTATCGACAGTAAATCTTTTACTAACCAACGACTGTATAGTAGCATCTATTTTATTGTGATGGGTTGTCGCTAAAAAACCAAGCCGACCTGTATTAATACCCAATATGGGCTTTTCAGTTGACCCAACGTAGCTTACCGTTTCTAAAAGAGTCCCGTCGCCACCTAGTGAAAAAACAAGGTCCATGTTGGCGTAATCTTGTGTTGACCTTAAAACAGAACCAAATTGATCGAGTGCAGGATGATTTGCTTTCTTAAGGATAGTATGAAACTTAGAGGACAAATGGATTGCTACCGCAGATTCTTTGAGCTTTATTACTAAATACTCAAGAACTGAATAATCATGGTTGGCTACACTCTTGCCGTTTATCCCTACTCTAAGCATTTGTTAATATGGTTAGTTAGTTAAAAGCTTGTATACGAATATGAAAAGAAGAGTTGAGAAAATCTAATTAGAAGCGATAGATAATAGAGATAATGTGATCATTCTTTAGCTTCAAAACGGATCACTCAACACCGATAAATAACTAAAATCGGCATTAGTATGCAAGAGAAATCAAATACTTCTATTAAGATTAAGTTATTATCTTATTGAGGCAAGACTTTAAACAAATGGTTATTAAAACAAAAGAGTCACACATTTATCAAAATATGTGACTCTTTTAGTGGAGTCGGAGGGATTCGAACCCTCGTCCGGATAAGGAAATTATACACCTTCTACACGCTTAGTTGTCGATTGAGTTTTCGTCTTTACCATGGAGGAAAACACTCCTTTAGCAAAGCTTATCCACTTAAGATTTCGCACTAACTTAGTGATGTCGCTAGCACTAGTTCAACCGAGTCGACACTCCTTGATCAGTCTTGGAAGAACAGAAGACTGAGGAATGTGGCCGGGGAGCTATTGGTTCAGCTCAACCCATTAAGCCCTTATCTTAGCTAAAAGCGTAAGATTAGGCAGCCATGGCGTAATTTTCTTCGCCAATTATGGTTTAAGTGAATTGCTTACGGATGTACACTCACCACCCGACGTGCCAATGTATTCTTGTCTCTTACCGTCAAAACCGGTCGACCCCGTGACCGTGAATCAGATCTTTTATCCGATTAAACAAAGATACAAATATTATCAGATGTAAGTTCCACTCCGCTAATAATATTTAACAAGGACTGTTGATCATACATTGAAGAGCATGACAGCAATTCAAAGACCCAACATTGTTGAATTAAGTTGATTATCACCTTTGGGCCATGCTAGAAAGATTTATCTAAAACGAAAAATTAAAGGCCTTCAGTTAAGTCACAAAACTTAAGCAATAGTCTTTTTTGCGATCGGGCTAGAAACACTTGAAATCCATTCAAACGCCAAATCATTATCATTAAAATACTGAGTTTCTAGTGCCTCTTCAGCACTTTTCATCACTTTTTCAGTAGACGTCTTTCCGAATAAATCGTTGGAGGTAATAATTCCACAGTAACGGTAGCCCGCATCCCATGCTCTTGGGGACCAATTCTCTACTAGCCAAGTTTGTGATTCAGGACTGATGATTTTATACGCTTTCATATTGAACAATAAGGCTTGTACTTGGTGCTCAATCATTGCCTCAAGTATGTTCTCACAGAACAATTTATGATCTGTAGGATTCATGTAGCCAATCATATTGATGAATAAGAATCGACTTCCTTCAATCATCTGAATGGTGCAGTCCTTTTGTGTGTAAATTACTCTTGCTGATTTAAGTAATTCTGAATAACTCATAGGATAAAAATTTTAAGTAAATAAATAATTACTTTGTTTACTAGAACCCGTATAAAATGTTAAATAAAGATATTTCTCATTGAGTAATGAAAGACGACAAAAAAGAACATAAAAGACCATATAGTTTAATAAAAAGTAATAAAAATCCTTTAGTAGATAAGTATTTTTAACTAAATTAAGAGGTTATACTTAATTATCCCCTTAGTAAGATTATCAAGCTTAATCGAACAATATACTTATTCTTAGAAAATAATTCAGACAGGCACTTTTTAACATAAGTATGTATTATCAACAGACTTAAGGTTAAAAGGAAAATAAAAAGAGAAAAGATACTGGTTTTACAGAGAAGATGGCATAAAAAAAGCCCCTTATTACAGAGGCTCTCTTTATATACTCTCAAATTGTGACCTTGCCAGGATTCAAACCTGGAACCTTCTGATCCGTAGTCAGATGCTCTATTCAATTGAGCTACAAGGCCTTTCTAGGTGATTGCGAGTGCAAATATAGCGCTATCCCTATAAACCACAAAGTAGATCCTTACATTTTTTAAAAAAAAGCCATTAGCTTCAGTTTGATACAGCTTTAAAATACTCACTTCCATGGTCTAGCAGTAAAATATCTTTACCTTTGTATCCGGCTTATTAAATTATAATCCAATATATATATAATCAGATCGTTGCTAGTCAAGCTAATATAGCAAGACATATTTCAAAACACCATACAAATAACTTCGCATGAAAAGAATTAGCGGAATACTATTTATCATTTTTGTAAGTATCACTACCCTTTTTGCACAAAACGACAATAAAACACCAATGCCCGACCTCCCCGGTACCATTCGTATTGATTTTGGGCTCAACTTCAATAATAACTTCCCTTCGGAAATGAGCAATCGCGCTTGGGGATCGAGAACGGTCAACATTAACTATATATATGACAAGCAAATTGGGGCTACTCCATTCTATTGGGCGGCAGGAATCGGTCTAGGGCTTGATCGATATAGCTTCAGAGATGCCATTACCTTCTCGGCTATTGACGACAACCCAACAACCATTGAGCCATTCACTACTCTTGATGAATTCGGATCTATCGAAAAGTCAATACTTTCAACTAACTACCTCGATATTCCGCTAGAGATTAGATACCATACACGTCCCAATAGTCCAAACAAAGGACTTATGTTTGCAATAGGCGGAAAAGTAGGATACCTCTTTGACTCAAAAACTAAGCATGTCTACAATGAATTTAGCGAAAGAAAGATCACTAAACAGAAAGAATCTTTCAACTTAAACCCACTTCGCTACGGCCTTTCAGCTAGGGTTGGGATGAAAAATTTCCACACCTTCTTTTACTATGGTTTGAACCCTATTTTCCAAGAGGGATTGGCTCCGGAAGGTGCTGAAAATGCAAGAGAATTTCGCGTAGGCCTTTCTCTATCCTTGTTTTAGAAAATGAACATATAAAATATAAAATGAAGTAGCGAAATCTACTTCATTTTTTTTGCACCATATTTTCAAGCTAGGGGGTTAACCGTTAAGCCTCACCATCTTTGTGCTTCGCCATTAGACTTGGGGTAGTCGTAATAAAGCAACTTACCCCCTCTACTACCTGCGTGATGAGCATCTTCATCCCAAACAATTTTTAAAAAACCACAGGTCACGATATGCTCTAACATCGCCTCATCACAAACCTGATGTTGATAGTCCAAGATACCCGGAAAATGGGTAATAACGAGTACCCTATTAACCTTTGTGAAACTGTCCACAACAAATGCCTCAATCTCTTCGGTATCCGCATGAAATAAAGTAGACTGATAAGTAGTCTTAGAAAGTATGTCAGGAAAGTACCTTTCCCAAGCCGCTAAGGTTTGCTTAGTTCGCAGAGATGTGCTACATCCTATAAGATCAAACTGAAAAGTATTTTCCTTGGCTCTCCTTGCCATTTCTGGTGCATCGCGCTCACCACGAGGATTGAGCGGACGATCATGATCGGCCAAAAATGGATCTGACCAACTACTTTTAGCATGCCGAAGTAAATAAAGTTCTTTCATGATTATAGCTCGATTACTTGAGCCAAACTGTTTGTGGATAAATCTTAAAATGAATCTATAGGCTATCTTTTAGTAGAAGCATAAAAAATTGCGTTGACACCATCAACTATTGGGTAAGCTAAATTACTTAAAGATAAGCATTCTCGAAAGCTAAAGAAAAAGCCTTACCAGCTCCTATCAGCAAGAGGTAGTACTCATCCCGCGCAAAAGCTAAACAGGCTCCTTGAACTGCATATTGTGTAATCGGTGGTAATAACCTTCCATTTCTAGCAATTGAGCATGCGTACCTTTTTCCTTGATTTCCCCTTTGTCTAACACGATGATCTCATCGGCCTTTTGAATGGTGCTAAGGCGGTGAGCAATCACAATTGCAGTCCGCCCTTTCATCATTTTGTCAATAGCTGACTGTATCATTAGCTCCGTTTCTGAGTCTACAGAAGAGGTTGCTTCATCGAGAATGATAACTCTAGGATCGTAAACCATAGCACGAACAAAGGAAATAAGCTGTCGCTGACCTACACTCAAGGTAGCACCACGCTCCATTACATTATAATCATAGTCACCAGGAAGGCGCATTATGAAATCATGAGCTCCAACAAGTTTAGCTGCAGCCACTACTTCATCACGCTTTATTCTTGGATTTTGGAGGGTAATATTGTTGAAAATGCTATCAGAAAATAAAAATACATCCTGAAGCACAATCCCTAAATTCGCTCTTAGATTCTCTAGTTCGTATTCTTTAATGTCATGACCGTCAATTGTAATTGAGCCCTTTTGAATATCATAAAAGCGATTGACTAGATTGATGATACTTGACTTTCCGGCACCAGTAGCTCCTACCAGCGCCACCGTCTTGCCAGCCTCTACTTCAAATGAAATATCTTTGAGCACATATTCTGGCTCGTTGTAAGCAAAATGTACATTTTTGAATTGTATGTCTCCTTTTATCTGATCAGTCTTCCTAGTACCTTCATCGGGGATATACTCCTCATTGTCAAGTAATCGCATGATGCGCTCTGTTGAAACTACCCCCATCTGAAGGGTATTGAAGCGGTCAGCAATCATGCGTATAGGCCTAAAAAACATTTGTATGTACATAATGAAGGCCGTGAGCACACCGAAAGTAACTCCGCCATCGATCACACCTTTCGAGCCGTACCAAATCAACAATCCAATACCCACTGCCTGTATAATCTCTGCCACAGGATAGTAGATAGAATAATAGAGCACCGACTTAAGGTGTGCTTTACGATGCTCTTTGTTGATTTCTTGAAACTTCTGATGTTGCTGGCGCTCATTATTAAAAATCTGAATGACCGTCATGCCTGTAATTCTCTCCTGCACAAAGCTATTAAGATTGGAAACAGCATTACGAACATCCTTAAAAGCTACCTTAATTTTTTCTTTAAATACATAAGTACTGATCATGAGCAAAGGCAAGGTAGACAAGGATACCAACGTAAGCTTCCAATCGGTATAAAACATAATACTCAAGATAAAAATGAGTTGCAATAAGTCACCGATCATGTTAGCTAACCCTTCAGAGAATACATCCGAGAGGGTTTCAACATCAGAAACTTTTCTTGTCACCAACCTACCGATAGGTGTATTATCGAAAAACTTCATCCTCAGCCTCAGTACATGCTTGTATAGTGCTATTCTTATGTCACGAATAATGTTTTGACCCAACCATCCGCTGAGGTAGGTCTGAGAGTACTGTACGATGGCTTGAATCACAAGAAGCACTACTAGAAGTAGCACCATCTCATTAAGCCCCTTAAAATCACCAAGGGCGATATGATTATCGATGGCTAGCTGGATAATATAAGGTCTTGCTGGCGAGAGAATAGCAGTGAGCACCGTAAGAAATACCAATAAGTAAAAGTACTTTTTAAAAGGTATTACAAATCGATAAAGGCGCTTCAACACCTGAATATCTACTACATTACCACTGATATTCGTTTCTTTCGTTTTTTCGCTCATATTGATTTCTGTATAAATATTTCTTGCGGGTAATGAACCTCGCTAAGAAATAAACCCGCTGCAGCAACAGATGCACCAGCTTGATTACGGTCTTTGCTTTGTATTATCCTTTCGAAGTCCTCAAGGCTTTGCTTACCTCGACCTACCTCTAGCATACTTCCAACCACAGCACGCACCATGCCTCGTAAAAAGCGTGATGCCCGAATGTGGAAAACTAAATTTTCACCCGCTAGTTCCCAATATGCTCGGATATTTTTACAAATGAAGGTATCGGTTTGTGTTTTCACTTTACTAAAAGCCTCAAAATCCTCATATTTTGCTAAGATGTCGCAGCACTGATTGAGTATAGAAAGATCTGGACGATACGCAATTCTGCAAACCTGCCCTTCCAAGAACGGATTTTTTTTGAAGCTGATCTGATAGCGATAGGCTCGCTCTGTAGCATCGAAGCGAGCATGTGCCTGTGGCTTCACTTGCCACATCTGATTGAAGCTGATATCTTTCGGTAGCAAACCATTGAGGCTGTGTAAAAACCTATAAGCGTCGAGCGCTCTTGTTGCATCAAAGTGAAAAACCTGTTGTATGGCATGCACCCCAGAATCTGTTCTGCCACTCCCCATGATTGGCATTTCCAACCCAAAATAGCGCTGTAGCGCCGACTCAATTTCTGACTGCACGCTATGAGCATTACTTTGCTTCTGCCAGCCCCGATAGGCCGTACCCAAATAACTACAAGCTACAAAATATCGATGTTCCACCATGCAAATGTACGAGAAATCATACTGACTACACCTCAAGCGATCAACTTTTTGTCCTTAGTTGAAATGATAACGCTGCAAATGCCACACCCCTTCCTTTAGCGTGCAAATATAGGCCAAAGCTATCACTACAAGTGCTGACATCGAAGAAAGTCATACTTAAAAGAAGCACTGCACATCCATAAACGGCCTACCCATTTGGCAACATCATCCCATTTTACCCAATAAGCAAGTAGCTTACTACATTTGTGATGTGCTCAAACTTCCCCAGTAGACAGACTGCGTTCTCATTACAACTTCAAAAAACTAGTCTTCGGTAGTAGGCACAAACTCAAACATACGCCCATCAAAGAGGCCTTTGTCACTGAGCTTGAGTTCCGGAATCACCAACAGCGCCATGAAGCTGAGCGTCATGAAAGGTGCGGCAAGGCGGCAACCCATAGTCTTCACCAGCCTGTCAGCCTCCTCATAGGCCGCAGCTACAGACCAACCATCATCGGTGCTCATAAGACCAGCCACAGGCAGCGGCACAACAATTTTGCCTTGTGTGGGATGAACCACCGCAACACCACCACCGCACTCCATTAGTGCATTAACTGCCTCAGCCAAAAGCTCATCGGATGTACCCGCCGCAATGATATTATGAGAATCATGAGCAACCGTAGAGGCGATAGCACCCTCACTGATATCGAAGCCATCGATGAAGCTGACCGCAGGACCTGCCTTAGCATATCGATTGACTACGGCCAACTTTAGGACGCCAGCAGCCTGCAATTGGGGTGTAAGCGCTTGCTTTATGTCAATATTTAGCCAACGCTCCTTGGTGATTAGTTGGCCATCTTCAGGCACAATCACTCGCAGTTTATTCATGACATTAAGCTCAAAGTCTTCCGCCTGTAGCGAGTAAGCAAAAAATTGATTTACAGCTTCTTCATTTACATGCGGCAGTAGGCTCTCGCCCTTTTCGGCTACAAGCTCTCCCTGCAAGTAGGTAGCCTCCACCTGAAAGTCCTTTAAATCCTTGCAAACAATAAAATCAGCGGCATCCCCTTCATCCAATAAACCTATCTGCATGCGATAGTGCACCACCGGATGAATACAGGCCGCATATAGTACTTTGAAGACATCTACGCCATTGGCTACGGCTCTTGCTGCCAGCTCATTGATATGCCCATCGCGAAGATTGTCGGGATGCTTATCGTCAGAGCAAAACATCATTTGCTGGCTATGCTCATGCAGCAATGGGTGAAGCGCCTCAAAGTTCTTAGCAGCCGAGCCCTCACGAATCAAGATTTTCATGCCCAGACTAAGTTTGCCCTTGGCCTCCTCAAGTGTAAAGCACTCATGGTCCGTGCTGATGCCTGCCTTTACATAGCGCTCAGCCTCTTCCCCGAGCAAGCCTGGTGCATGGCCGTCTACCTGCCGATCATGCTTTTTTGCTAGCGCAATTTTTTCTAGCATATCAGGATCGCCATTGATTACGCCCGGCCAGTTCATCACCTCTGCCAAATAGGTGATTTTAGGAAATTTCTTAAACAAATAGTCGATATCGGCAGGGGTTACAACCGCTCCTGCCGTTTCGAATGCGGTTGCAGGCACGCAACTAGGTGCACCAAAGTAAAAATGGAAAGGCGACTTTTCTGCATTGCGAATCATATATTCTACGCCAGCCACGCCGAGCACATTGGCGATTTCGTGCGGATCGGAAACCGTGCCCACGGTACCATGCCTCACTGCCAGGCGCGCAAACTCAGTAGGCAGCAACATGCTACTTTCTACATGCACATGCGCATCTACAAAACCTGGCATAATATAGCGATCGGGGGCTGAGGCAAGAGCGCCTTTTTGGACTATTTTCCCTTCTTTCACCACTATAAATCCCGGCTGGATGCTCTTATTCTTAATATCTACAATTTGTCCTTCAATTCGCATAGATTCAGGTTTTGGTCTAAAAATGTGAAGATAATGAATTTCTTAGTTATGGCGGCTACTCCCCTCATCCCACGCAAAACCTTATCTTTTTTTTGAGTTGGGATGAGAACGCTGTCGAGCCCTTATTGCTCCCTAATGGGTTGGCTGTTTTCAAAAAACTTTTTTGCTCAATTGATTCTAATAACTACTCTAGGACCGGTCAGTTATAAGCTTGAAAGAAAGAAGCTGTGAAATTTCATATAAGTTGCTTTAATTCGGTACTTGAAAAATCATTGATCAAATGTGCCATTGGTGCGTATTGTAATAAAAATACTTAACAAGCATGAAATTATACTTTCGAGAAATGGGTGAAGGTCGTCCTGTGGTGATCTTACACGGGCTTTTTGGTTCTTCTGACAACTGGCTTACTATTGGCAAAGAATTGGCAAACGATTATAAAGTTTATTTGGTAGATCAGCGTAATCATGGCCAAAGTCCGCATAGCGACACATGGAACTACGAGGCAATGGTGGAAGACTTGAAAAAGTTTTTGGCAGATGAAGTGGAAGGCAAGCCTATTTTGGTAGGCCACTCCATGGGTGGTAAAGTGGTAATGAACTTTGTGTGTCAATATCCAGATCTATACGATGCCTTTGTAGTGGTCGACATTTCACCAAGAGAATACCCTGTTCATCATGACGGCATTTTGGAAGGCCTTTGCGACATGAAGCTAGAGGAAATCAGCAGTCGTAGAGAAGCGGATGAGGCACTTGCTAGTGCGGTACCACAAAAAGGTGTGCGTCAGTTTTTACTCAAAAACTTGGGTAGAGATGGGGACCAATTCAAATGGAAAATCAACCTAGAGGTGATTAAGCATAATATCGAAATCGTAACGAAGGGTCTTGATAAAGATCAAAAATCATCGGCAAAAGCACTATTTATTGGCGGGGAAAACTCAGATTACATTCAAGACGAAGACAAGGAGCTCATCAAAAAGCATTTTGAAAATGCACATATCATCCATATCAAAAATGCAGGACATTGGGTTCATGCCGAGCAACCAGAGGTATTTTTAGAATCGCTTAGCTACTTCCTAAAAAACGTATAAATCGACTAGAGCCTAACCTATTGATAACCCGATAGCATTGGTAGAAATATACTGTGCTTTATCGGGTTTTTATTTTTAGCCTGTTATAAAAAAGCATTCCGATATGAATACACCTAGCTAAGGTTCACTATCACAAACAGTCGACCACACCCTTTAAAGTCTAATAAAATGGGGATGAGATTTACCATTAAAATCACCTCATAAAAGATGCTCAACATTCGTCTAAGCTAAAAAACTAAGCCGTTTTTATATGGAAAAGATAAATATGCTATCAAACAGGCATAAGCAAGAAGCCTCAATGCTTTCATCTTCAAATATTCACCTGTAGCAACAAAACCTACTAACCCTCTTTGCAGGAAAAAATAAGATGGCTTAAAAGGTAATCAGAATAACATTTGTGACCTAGACTCATAAAAAAACAAAGCTCCCAGAAAACCTATAATTTCGATAAAACATCCCGTCGAATCGACGAATTTATGATTGGTCAAAAAAGCAAAACCATAGCTACCACCTATTTTAATTTTGACAAAACAAACAAGCACCTCAATATTTAATCCTTACTGAAAACAAACGCCACTCTATATTGTATAAAAGCTTTTCATACAAAGCTAAGGATTACTAAGATTTCAGGGATTAAGAAAGTCAAACGCATAAGTATAAAAATAAATGACCTCTTAATAAATTAACGACAGTTTTTGGCAGAGGTATGCACTATTTTTGCTGATGAAACTAACTAAATTTTGAAATTAAAACTTATCTCTTTAATTTCAGTCACCCAACTTAAAAAGGCATAAATAAAGACACCTGAATGAAAGCAATCTTAATAGATGATGAAGAGCACGGAAGAGAAAATTTAACTGCACTACTAAGCATACACTACGGAGATGACATCGAAATTTTAGATAAATGCAAATCACTTGACGAAGGACTGAAAAGTATAAAAAAGCACCTGCCGGAAATTGTATTTTTGGATATCGATATGCCCAATAAGAGTGGCATGGAGATATTTGACTTCATTCCCAATATTGACTTCCACTTAATCTTTGTGACTGCCTATAGCGATCATGCCCCCAAGGCGTGCAGTAGGGGAGCCAGCGGTTATTTAACCAAGCCAATCGATGAAGATGAATTGAAAGCATTAATAGAGAGGATTAAATCGGAGGAGCAAGAGTTCAATTCAGACTTTGCCGCAGATCGATTATATGTAAGCACGAAAAATGGCTTTACACTTATTCCTTACAATGAAATATGTGTTATAAAAGCTGATGGTAATTACTCTATCGTCAAGTGTATGGATCAAGAACATACCGTTTCTAAAAATATTGGCTTACTTAAAAAGCATCTCAAATCACCCCCTTTCTTTGAAGTAAGCCGATCAGCCATTGTAAATCTAAACTTCTTGGTTGGTGTCAATACCAAAGAAAGCTCAATCAACTTAAAAAACGGAATTCAAGAGCCCATCAGTGGAACCAAACTAAATGAACTTAAAAAGCGCTTTCGCAACCTTTAGAGGTCTTATCATTTTCATTATATGCATTATATCCTTTAAATGTTTAGGACAATCTAATATCTTGAACGTCTACAGCACTATGGACGGCCTTCCTAGCAATAAATTGAGAACGGTATATATCGACTCAAGAGAAATCGTGTGGATAGGTACTGAAAATGGCTTATCTAAGTATCAGAGTGGTTTTTTTGAGAACTTTACGGTTGCTGATGGCCTTTCTCATAATAGTATTTGGGCTATAGAAGAGGACATATATGGTACAATATGGCTTGGCACTTACGGTGAAGGGGTAAGTTATTTCGATGGAAAAAACTTCCATCAAATTTCTACTAAAGGCCTCCCTACAGAGGATTGTATCCTGACCAGAAAATTGTTTTTTGAAAGTAATGTTCTTTGGGTGGGTACAGCTGATGGCATATATGGTTGGGACACTGAAAATGAAAAAGTAATTACGGTCAATGGGGCTCAATTTGATAATGAACTTAACCAGGTAACGGGTTTTTTTAAATCAGACAATAGAATATTTTATACTACCTACAGAAACGGAATTTTCGAGCTAGCCCCTGACATTGAAGGTACTTATTCATCGATACAAATATCCGAAATAGACTACATCTATTCAGTAGGGGTAGTGGATCATCATTTATATTTGGGCCGAAAAAGCTCGCTAGAAAAATGGAAGCTCACTGATATTATCAATAAAAAACCGAGCCAACCACAAAAAATCTCTGATTACACAGTCTGGGATTTTGCAACTAACGGCATCGATGAAATATATTTTGCAGCTTGGGGTATTCACGAACCCAAAGGCGGAATTATGCGCCTTAAAAACGACCAAGTTGAAGAGCTTGCACCTCTGAGCTTTGACTTGAACAGGAAGATCATTTCAGTAGATTATCACCCCACTTTCGATCGCGTCTTTTTCGGCTCTAACGAGGAGGGGCTAATATCGCTCAATCTAGACGATGAAATCCTAAGATATGAATCAAACAATGATCAGCGAATTATAAAAGTAAGATTTATCAACAGTAAGCAGAATCTCTTAAAGACACAAAGCTTACAAATAGTAGACCCTAAATCCAAAACAGTAACCTTTCAGATCACTAATAAGGAAGTACACCATTTTCTAAGAAGCCTACCTGAAGATCAACTCGTCAACGAGGGCCCAGAAAAAGATTTTTTTGAATTAAACGCCCACCTGAATAGTGAGGATATACTATTTTATGACTTCGTTGTTTTCGACAATTTATATTATTTAAGTACCAATGTGGGCTTAATTGTACTTAGTTCTCAATTAAACCCTGTTAATTATTTGGCTGTACACACCTACGCTTTTGAAGTAAATGATGATGGTCATATCGTAGAGACAAATCCATATGGCGGTATGCGAATCCATGAAAAGTTAGACGGCCATACTTATCGTCACTTTGAACATACTGACCCTAATACCCCAACCTTTATAGTTGATGTAGAAAAAAATGGAAGTGATATATGGCTAGCCTCTATTTTCAATGGCTTATTCAAGCTTGATAGTATAGGGAAAATTGAAAAAACACCATTATACACAGATGGTAAAGAGATAGAACAAATAAAGAAAATACACTTTATTAGCCCCAAAAAATTAATCGTAGGTGATGAACTTGGCAACATCTATATTTTTGAAATTAATGACAGCTTAAAGCACCTCCAAACAATATCGAATACAGAAATCGAAGGAAATAACATCTTTTTTCTTGAAAGCTACCAAGGCAATCCTATCATCGGAACGGAAAAAGGAATTAACATTCTCAACGAAGGAAATGTATTATTCTTTGATAAGGACCAGGGCTTAGGGAATTCGCGCCTAGAGGATGGCGTGGTTCATGATAACACTTTATGGCTAGCTGGAGAAGGCGAGTACTTTTCCATTAATCTTGATAGAGTGCTTCAAGATGATATACTATTTTCTGGCT
>JAFIEW010000073.1 GCA_020832375.1 Cyclobacteriaceae bacterium | reverse complement strand
GAATGATAGCTTGATTTGCTAGTTGACTTAAAGAATATTTTCAATTTCATTTGTTTATTCCCCACAAAAAGTAAAAATTTGCATTTTAAAAGATAACTTGCTTAAGTTGTTTTAACAAAATATTTTATGAAAAAATATCTTACTACTGTACGCGTTGTCGCGTTTTTTTTATACATATTGTTTATTTATGGTACAGTATCTGCTCAATCAATGACCGCCTATCAAACCCCAAATGGCTGTGATGATGAGGAGGGCTTTTTGGATTTTTTCACAAAAAGTAATTCGGCTCCACCAACAGGCGAATACATCCAGAGTGAAAATGAGACGTTCTATCGCACGCGCGATGTTGATTTGGATGATGATAACGCTCCGATTCAATTAGTGAGAAATTGGACAGCTGCTGACCTATGGGAAGTTTGGGAAGCTGGTGGATGGGTGGCTACCTCATCCTTTCCAAACAGCGAGGAGCATACGGTATTTATCCGAGCCAACACTACGGTTAATCTTGATCAGACAGTAGATGTACGATCAATGTTAATATCACCCAATTTCGATGCTGTTCGATTAAGCATGGGAGACAATCGAGTGAGGATTTTTGATGTGTATGGGCATTTTTGTGCGGGGGGAGATGGATTTCCGCCAACCACCATGGGTGTGGATAGAATGGTTAGAAGCAGTTCTAATGGAGGTATAACATTTACCGGTGGAGAGTCTAGAACCTTTTTAACAAGTCCAGAAGACCTTAACACTTCAGTCAAACCTCATGGAGGAATACAGCATTTGGAAGGATTAATTTCAGGTGCGCCTTATATTTCCAATTATGGTTACAACGTATATTTTGCACCTACCAATAATAATGTAGTTTTTAGAGCAGGGCAGATCAGAGCAGGGAACGTTTATTTAGAAGGAGGAACGATAGAAATAGGTAGAATATTTGTCAATGGCTTAGATAATCTTGGAGACAGTCAAGGCAGAATTTCAAATTTAAATTTGATTGGTCCTAAAGGAGATGTGATTGTAAAAAATAATTCCACCTTAAATTTCTTTGGTCTTACTGGATTAATTTCGGGTGTATTAGGTACGGGCTCATTTTCAAGAGTTCTACCGAATAACCGGTTTGAAGTTGAGTCAGGCGGTAAAATTACAGACGGTGTAAATGTTCATACAAGTGCTGATAGAAATCGTCCTTTTTTATTAAGTTCAAATGTGATTTTAAACGGTATATATGAAGTTCATAAGGACAACGATATTCCTGTTATTTTACCATCTAATAATATTGATGTAACAGATGCAGGTGTCACTGCAAATGAAATATTACCTCAAGAGCAGATTTCTTTTTCAAGCATTAAAGTAAAATCCAGAAATCAAATTACTTTACCTGATCGCTCTATCTATGGGTCAGACGGAAAAGTGTCGTCTATGGAGAAACAAGCAGTAGTTATTAGCGACTCTTTGATATTCAATTTATCTTCGGAAGGTTTTAATTATAATGGAAATTCTTTAGAACTATCTAATAATTCTTTTTTAGTTTATAGGTCAAACAATCAACAAGTTTCCAATAACGAATGGGAGTCTAATATACCTAATCTTCTCATAGACAATCCAGCGGGTGTTCGGATGGATGGTGACTTTGATTATCGCATCAATCGCCGCGTTATTTTTAATCGAGGGGATATTATATTAAATAATAGCCATTTTGTTTTAGGACAAAGTGCAAATACCATCATAGGAGATGGGTTGGTAAATGGGAGTGGTTTCGTAACGGAAGAAAATGCATTTGTCAGGAAAGAGTACAATCTTAGCTCTCCATCTGCCTACAGTATTCCCTCTAAAGCTTTAATCGACTCCAAAGCTACCAATATTAGTTTGATTGCTACAGATTTTGATGGTGCAGATGAGAATTGGCTAGATATCACAGTAAGAGAAGATCTTAAAAATGATTTTATTGATTTCTCTGAACCTGATCGATTTGGTGTCGATTTCTTAAAACGTTCTTGGGAGGTTAATCCAGGATCATCTGTTAGTAATTATCGAATTACTGGAGCTGAATATACAGAGGAAGATGTAGCAGGCGATGAAGCAGACCTAATTGCAGTATTTTTCGATCCTACTGATGACGAGAGCGTTACCCAACAAGGAAGTATCTTTCAAACCCAACAGTTTTTAAGGTTTGGATCGGGTGCTGGATTTGATAGTCGTTTTGTATTCACCGCTGGAAACCCATGTGGCATCAAAGATAATACGATTAGTTTGGCCAATGTAGAGCAAGATTTACTACCCGAAGACGATAAAATCATTATTTGTAAAAACGGTGATATTTCCATTAATGGTGTTGACCTTGAAGAATCTGAAGGGTCAGGAAGAAATTTTGATTACCAATGGCAATACCGAATCAGCATTGATACAGATAACGGTTGGATCAACCTATCCTCAACAGATTTTGGAGATCAACCCAGCTTGACCTCTTTATCTATCCCTGATGATATCGTTGGTGACTTAGAGGTGAGAAGATTAGCTAGGGTCTCGGAGTGTGATGTTAATCCTGTACCATCAAACGTGTTGAGTTTTTTCCTTCTTGAAACCAAAACAGGAGAAATTTCAGGAACAGAAGAATTATGCCTTGATAGCGAGACCACAAGTACTTTTGATTTGACTGATTTTAATGGCAACATTATCAATTGGGAAGTTAGATCAATAAATGAAGAAAATTGGAATCCGATATCAGGAAGCGAGGGTGTTTCTAATCTAGAGTTAAGCTTAACCGGTTTTGAAAGAGGGATTTATGAGCTTAGAGCTCTGGTTCTAGATCAATTTGAAGACGTAGACTGTTCTAATGGTGAGCCCATTCCTTCTGAAGCTTTCGAATTTACGCTTAGTCTGGCCAATGCTGGGGAGCTAGTGTCAACTGATGAGGTCATTTGTATAGGTGAAAGTTCAGGTGATATCGTATTGCAGAACTTTACGGGTGAAATTATACAGTGGGAAAAAAGGATAGAAGGTCAAACAGTTTATGAAACAATAGAAGGGTTTACAGATAATACCTATGTTTTCACTCCTTCAGAAGTTGGGAATTATAGCTTTAGAGTGAGTCTTCAAGACGGAAGTTGTGCAGTAATAAGAAAGGAGTTTACTAATGTTATTGAAGTAAGAGAAATATTAGCATCTCAAATTTTAAATTTTGATGAGGAGATATTACCCGATACAGATATCAATAGCATTGATTTACCTATTTCAGTCGATTTTACAAGTTGTTCTGGAGATACATTTGAGTTTAATGTTGACTGGGATTTATCTGATTTTGACAATAGTTTGATTGGTTCTCAAATCATCAATGGTGAGATTTCATCTGAATTAGGTGATGATTTTCAATTAGAAGAAGATTTCAGTCTTCAGTTAGAAATTACCATCAGGCCATTTCAAGTTGAAAGTTTTGTTGCTTTAGAGTCGATAGAGGTATTTGCTGAAACTGATTTTGCTGATCTTGATCTTCCATCGGAAGTTGAAATTCTTTTAGAAGGCGGTAGTAGCAGAAGTGTTGGAGTTGTCTGGGATGCATCAAAGTACTCTTCTATCACCTTAGGAGATCAAACAATTGAAGGAAATCTTGAGATTAGTGATTTGGAGGATGTATTGAACCCTGATGATATCGTTGCAGAGATTATCATTTCAGTTATACCAAAATTAATTGTTGAAGTTGAGGTTTTACCCTTGATTTCTATTGAGTTCGATACAGAACTAACCCAGGTTGATTTGCCTGATAACATCAATGTTCAGCTCAGTGACGGCTCTTCTTTAGAGTTGCCAGTTCTATGGGATTTAACTTCATTCGATAGTCAGGTTTTATCTATTCAAACAATCATAGGAGAAATTGAATTGATCGCTGACTTCATTCAAAACCCAGATGGACTTTTTGCGGAGCAAGAGATTGAGGTTATTGAAGCGGATGCTGACATAGTAACTGTGGTTGAAGTTATTAGTCAGTTCGATGCAATTAATATTGTCTTTGGAACCGCTTTTGCTGATTTGGATTTACCTGAATCCGCTCAGGTTCGTTTATCTAATGATGAGGTAGTTTCTTTATCCATCGATTGGGATGAGGAAGCATTCAATGCTCAAAATTTGGGTACGCAATCCTTAGAGGGAAGCCTTGTTATTAATCAAGAAGGTATTGTTAATACCAATGAATTAGTAGCAATTCAAGTGATTTTAGTTGAGGCGCTACAAATTATTAATATTCTACCATTAGAAGCTCTACAGGTAGATTTAGGGACGTCTTTCATTGATGCCTCCTTTCCTAGGTTGATCAATGTTTTGCTTTCTGACGATACCGAAAGAAATATTCAGGTGCAATGGATAAGGACTGATTATAATCCTGAGGATGTGGGTACTCAAACGGTTAGGGGGGAATTAGTTAATCTTCCAAATGGAGTTTTAAATGATGAAGATTTACAGCCTGTGATTGAGGTGGAAGTTGTTCAAACGACTGTAACAACAATAAATGAGATTGATGACTTCAACTTTAGGACTTACCCTAATCCTGTTAATAATACCTTGTATATCGAGTCAGATATTAAAGGTAAGGTGATCATTTATTCATTAGCAGGGAAAATAGTGAAAGAAAGTCTTTATGAATCCAATGAAGTTTTGAAGATCGATGTATCCTCATTATTAAATGGCGTTTATATATTACATCTACATGGCATAGATGGAGCATTTTTAAATAAGAAGTTTATCAAGCATTAAATATCAAGCGAGATGTCTAATGGCAAAGTGCGCATTTGCTTCCATAGTAATATGTTCAATGCAGCACATGGAGGTGGCAATCATACAAGAGAGATGTATGAGGCATTTCAGGATCACACCAAGGTTGAGGTTTTTAAGCATTCAAGTACGAAGGGTTTTGCAGATACTCGCATACATAATCCTAAACGTAGTTTTTCAATAAGGAATCTTTTTGCGATTCCTTATTTTTTTTATAGGTCCTTAAAAGGGATTTTTAGTTTATGTCAATTGCTTAAGCAGAAAAATATCCACATGCTCTATTTTCGTCATGATGTCGATTTTTTACAACTCTACTATATTAGACTCATTTTTCCAAAACTTCATATTGCGCTTGAAGTAAATGCTTCAAGTACTGAGGCTTTTGAAGACGCATTTTTAGCGAATTTCCTGAAGCGAATTGAGCTTTTTGTGTTTTCTAGAGTAAACGTTGTTTATTTTATCACCAATTCTCTGAAACAATATTTGAACTACCATGGATCTAATAGTCAGATTTTGCCTAATGGATTCAATAGGAAGCTTTTATCTATAGTAAGAAAAAGGGATTTGCAGAAAACGATTGAAAGCAATCAAACAATTACGCTGGGCTTTTTAGGTGTGGTCAATAACTTTATTTACCGTTATGAATTTATTAAAGAATTATCGGATCACTTGGATAAGAAGAGAATATCGCATCGCATTATTCTCTTTGGTCAAGCTCACGTGCTAGAACCTAAATCAAACATCGAAATATTTCCTTATTTGAGTAAATGGAAAGCAATAGAGCTATTTTGTAATGAAGTTGATATTGCTATTAATTTACCGGTTAGAGACTATACTCAACCACAAAAGGTATTTGAATATGCAGCACTAAAAATACCAATCGTCTTACACTTTAATAAAGGTTTAAAAGAAGTTTTTAATGAGGAGGAATTTTTTCCTTGCAATTCGACTGCAGAGTCATATGCAAGCAAAATAGAAGAAATAAAAAAAGGCAAATACAACTTTATCAATTCTAAAAAAACCGATTGTAAATTATTTGGACATACTTGGCATAGTAATAGAGATATTGTTTTAAGTGATTTTTTTAAGCTAAATTTAGCTAAAAATTGATTTAACTATTTTAGGTGACAGTCTTACTAAAAATGGGAGATTATTATATGATAAAAACGACTTAAAATATAGTTTTATTAACTGATGTTTTACGGTATATTTTTGTCTCACTTTGATGTCTATTTGCAAAAGGTCTATGTAATATAAAATTCTATTATTTAGTTTTGACCTTTCATCGAGCGTATTCCACATAGAATTAACATGTTCTCTATATAGAATGGGTTTAATAGAAGATAGATATTTAATGGTGCCCTTTTGAGCATAGTATGCGACCAAAAGAGAATCCAGATTTAAACTCAAAGTTTCAATTGAGCTTATCCTAATTAGATCAGTTTTTATCATCATAATTGAGGATGAAGGAACTAATGCTCCTAATATCAGACTTTCATCGTCATGGCCTTTAAAATTTTTGCTTAATCTACTGTTTTTAATTATCCGATTTGACTCGTCTATTATATCTGCATTATGATAGGTCATGACCACAGATTTGTCATTTAGCATAAAGTTTAGTTGCTTTTGTATTTTGTATTCATCGTTCCAAATGTCATCTCCATCGCAATTAGCAATGTACCTTCCTTTTGCCAGTTTGACAGCATTAAAAAAGTTGTTTTGCGAGCCTAAGTTTTGATTATTTAAAATGAGTCTCAAATATTTAGATTTGCCATATATTTTTCTCAGAAGCAATTGAGAATTGTCAGTAGAGCAATCATCTGCTACTATTACTTCATAAGAGTAATTTGTCTTTTGGTTTAATATAGCATTGACTGTTTTTTCGATGAATAATTCATGGTTAAAGGTAGTAACGATGACAGTTAATAGTATTTTGTTTTCTTTATTGGTCATCTACAACTTATTTTCGCCGGTATTCCTATTGCTAAACTATTATCTGGAACATCTTTAGTGACGACAGCTCCCGCTCCTATCACGCAATTTTTACCAATTTTTATACCAGGTAGTATAGTAGCATTACTGCCTATTGAGCTTAGCTCACCGATTTGACAATTTCCAAGAATTGCGGCTCCAGGTGAAATTTCGCAATAATCCCCAATTACTACATCGTGACCGATAGTCGAATTACCATTAATTAACAAACCTTTACCTAAGGTAATATTGCTACTAATATTAGCGCCGTGCACGATTACTGATCCCGCAGCCATATTGAGATTAAAGTGACCGAGGAAGTTTAATTTTGATATAATGGTATAAGGAGTTAAATTTTTATTTATAAATAAATTAAATAATTTTTTCCTATTTTTAGTCCCTCCTAAACCTATGGTAAAATGAGATATTTTCTTCTTTTTTATAAGTTCGTCTAATTCAGTCTCTGATTTAATTATTGGGTAAATGTTGTATAAATGATTGTCTATGTTTTTGGAGAAGTCATCATAAAAGTAAATTTTATTACTATATCCATTTAAAAGCAATATGTCCAAGCATTCCACAGCAAATCCACCTGCTCCTACAATTATAAGCATTATTTTTGTACTTTAGAGTTCGAAATATCAGATCAGTTTATGTTTTAAATTTTATTTTTGATAATGTTTATAGTTAGTGTTAAATTTACTGTTTTTAATAATTCCAAGCATATATATCAATCTATTCGTTCAATTTTAATGCAAAAAACAAATTTCCCCATTGAAATAGTTGTGGGAGATGATTTTTCTACAGATAAATCCTTAGATATCCTAAAAAATCTGATTTTGCCAAGTCATATTACAATTAAATTTATTAAAAGACCCTTCAACGGCATATATCATAAAAATAGAAAAAAAAATGGATACGCATATAATGCATATGATACAATAAAAAAATGTAGTGGTAAATATATTGCTTTTCTAGACCCCGACGACTATTGGACTGATCCAAATAAATTACAAAGTCAGGTGGATTTTTTGGAAAAAAACGGTAGTTATACAGCATGTGTCCATGAATATCGATACTACTACGAAGAACAAGGCTTAGTTCTTAGAGGTAATCGTTGTAATCCACATATTTCTAGTCTAGTTTGTAAAAACTTTGATCCTTGTTTTCTTAAATATCTGTACCATCCAGAAATAAATCTTATGGGAGATGATACAGCCATTTTTCTTTTTTTAAAAAGTCAGGGTAAGCTTAAAAGACTTAAAAATATCAAACCTTCCATTTATCGAATCCATCCAGATGGTATATACTCCCAGATTACTAAAACTGAAAAGACATATAATCAATTCATATTTATTCACGTTATAGATAATATATTTAAAAAGTGCTTGGGTTATGGTGTGAATAATAATTACATCAATGCTCAACATTTTAAGTTTTTATTCAAAAGTATTATTAACAATGGTTTAATAGGAGAAAATATTCGGGTGGAATCAAAATACACCTCAATATCCTTTGTTTTTCTGAAAGATATTTTGAATCTATTAATCTTTAAAATAAAATCTATTTATTTATGTTATGCAAAATCCGAGTTACTTTGATGATAGAGCATTGTTTATTTATAGTGTTCATTTATAAATACTATTAAAAACGCTTTTAGCATCTTCCTCACTATAGTATTCTAATTTAACTCCAGGCCATTTATGGCTCTCTTCATAGATTACATGATTTTGCCCTTTTTTTATTTTTACGTCAATATATTTTTCTCCTATAAAAATTTTAACAGCTAATCGATGCCATCCTCCTGCGGGCACTAACTTGAAGGTATTGCCTTTTTTCAAAATAAAAGCGCCTATAAACCCGTATTTATCTTGCCATCCATGATGCAAAACCGACTCGTAAATATTGTTTAATCTCTTCACCTCACTCGATACTAATCTATCAGATACTGGTCCAAATCCCTTCCATCCATCTTCATCCTGATATTTATCTTCTTCTGAATTTGGGATGTATTCTTTTCTCATCATGATTTTTCTGGAAATAAAGCTTGTTTTGTAGTTGTATGACTCCCAAGGGAAAAAGTGACAATCAATATCTATTTCCATGATTTCAGATTTTAAATTAAGTCCTAATAGGTGATTTAAATTCTTAGGCTGAAAATTATTGAAATATTTTTGAAGCTCTTTAATTTGGGAATTTATTCCGTTGTTATATTGTCCCAATGTTTTTATCCAAGAATCCACCAAATCTGTTTGAATGAAGTGATCTATATTAACCTTCAATAAGTAACTATTTTCACGGTTATCTAATACGCGTTCAATGATTTTTTTATTTAAAGTATTTTTCCTTAAATCTTTCGTATGCCATTGTTCATTTAAGCTTTTTATTTTTTGAATTATGTTCATCTTTTTGTAAAAAAATGCTGTATCACATAGAGCACGTTTCTTTTTTTATCCTTTTTAATTCCTTTATCTTTAACTTTTATTTTTAAATTTCGATGCCAAAAAAATACAAAATATTGTGGGTAATTAAATCTATGAATGTAGGAGGGGCACAAAAAGTCGTGCTTGATTACGCTCGTTCTATAGATAAAGATACTTTTGAGTTACATATAGTTATTTTTTTTGTAGAAGCGCCTCATTATCTCGAAGAACTGGAATCTGCCGGGGTTAATATTCATCACATAAGTGTCAGTAATAATTTATTGATGCTATTATCTTATGCTAGATTGCGATCTTTAATTGAAAGCTTGCAACCACAACTGGTTCATGCCCACCTTCCCCTCTCTGCGGTATTTCTGGCTATGGCTACCCGAAATATGCCGATCATTAGGCTTTATACGGACCATAGTATTTTTTGCCATTACCACCTATTCACGCGCAGGCTCTTCCAATGGTTGAAGATAGGCAATTCTTTCGATCGAATATTAGCGGTCAGCAGAGCATCAGCAGATAGCTTACAAGCTACCAATAGATTGGCAGAAAATCAACTGCAAATAGTGCATAATGGTGTGGATACTGACTATTTTCAATCGACTACAACATATTCTTCAAGTTTGCCGCTTGATCTTAATGAATTGCTTATTGGCACACTTACGACATTTCGTACTCCTAAGCGCCTTGACTTATGGATTAAGCTTGCCAGCAGCCTGCATCAAAGATACCCAGGCATGCGTTTTATGATTGTTGGAAATAAAAGTGAGAAAGGAAAGATTCGAGACCTTGTGTCGAACTTAGGTGGGGATGATTTTATTGAGGTGCTTGATATTGATAAAAATAGTAAGCCTTACTATGAAAAGATGGATATTTATTTATCCACAAGTGACTACGAAGGCTTTGGCCTGTCATTGGCAGAGGCTATGTCCATGCAAAAGTTGGTAATTGCAAGGCCTGCAGGTGGCAATTTAGATTTAATTGAGCACGGTGAAGATGGTTATTTATTTTCATTTACTGAAAATATAGAACAAATGAGAAATGAATTTATCACATTTTTTAATAATATAAATCCAGACATTCGGATGAATGCGAGGAAAAAAGTAGTCCGTGAGTTTAATCTAAGCGTTCAGTCTTCAAAGCTGACTAACTTTTATAAAGAGTTGATTGAAAATCAGCATAAAAATCAGCATTGATTCATTTATTTTTGCTGTAAATTGCATGTGCAACTTATGCGGTTCGTTAAATTAGTGTGGCTGTAACATGTCCTGTCATACATTTAGGAGAATTAACATCCCACGAAAGAATAATTAACGCTAGTTCAATCGAGCAAGCGATGAGTGTAGGTTTCATTTCTAAAATATAAAAATCGTAAATCTATTAATGGGTAATACAAAAAAACAATGGCTAGTACTTTATACTAAATCGAGATCGGAGAAAAAGGCAAAAGAGTATTTAGAAAAGCGAGGATTTGAATGTTTTTTACCTACCTATAAGACACTTCGGCAGTGGAGTGATCGAAAGAAGAAAGTAGAATTAGTGCTCATTCCGTCTTACCTTTTTGTTCATGTCGATGAGGCAGAAAGACGAATGGCTTTAGAATGTCCTTATACCGTGCAATATATCTATTGGCAGGGCAAGCCTGCAATTGTTAGGGATAACGAAATAGATAGTCTAAAGAGGTTGGTTTCTGAAAAATCTCCTGAAGAGGAGATAGAAACTTTTCATTTTGAGCCTGGAGATGAGGTAGTCATCGAACGCGGTAATTTTGCAGGTAGGGATGCTAAGGTATTAGAGCAAAAGGGCAAAAAGGTGCAAGTTTTACTCAAAGAACTAGGGTTAGTAGTTAGGGTCAAAATAGATACAGATGCAATCAGCAAAAGTTAACCTTGTGTATAGGAGTCTCTGATATATGCCTTCTGTATTACCCTATTTAAGATTAATCGGGTAAGCGCCTCATCTTTTTTTTGGATGTCGGCGCGATGAAGTATTTCAACGACCTGTTCTTCAGAGACATCGATACGATATAGCAGCTGCGAAAATTGATCAGAGGCATGTATCATTAACCTTTTAACTTCTGGTAACAACCAATTTAAAAGTTTTTCTTGACTACATGATTCTTTAGGTTGGCTAATTGCTAATTGTGGAAAGTAAATGAGTAAAAGAGCAATGGTACTTTTAGGGATACTGGGGTATCTATTTTTTTGAAGTTCTTGACTCATAGCTGAATATTGAGGTATATTGTAGCTGTGATGAAAATTCAGCTAATAATATCTGGTGATAGCCGATTTATTGTTTGATTTAATAATTAAAATCAATTTAAAAAGCCATTAGTGTTTGCTAATGGCTTTTGATTGTATTAATTCTTTTCTTTATTTTCCTCTTCAGAAGAATCATCTTGCTTAGTGAGGACTTCAGGTGCTTGATCTACTAGAAGTTTGTACCAATTAGTGAGTTTTTTCACATCAGAGGGGTAAACTCTCTCTGCATCAAAATTCGGTAGCACATGTTTTATTAGCGCCATGTATTCGTCTTTATTAGCATCTTTTTCAAGTCCTAAGTCGCCAGAAAACTCATTGTGCAAGCGGTACATCACCTCTTTTAGGGGAATTGAACCTTCTGCATCGGTGGTATAAATGGAGATTTCTTCTAAAATTGAAACTCGACTGTTTGCGGAGGTGGGGAATCTTTTTTTCTCTTCGTCTAGTGATTCTACAATTACACCTGATCGAGTAGGCTTTACTATTTTGTAAAGACCACCTTTACCGGCTATGGATACAATGTCCTTGAAGTTCATACTTTTATTTTTCTTTAATGATCTAATTGAAGCGGCAAATTTTGATATTAAGTATCAATAATCAAAACGTGTACATGTTTTTTATTCTTGCATGGCCTCGTGAATAAAATTTAAAATCTCATCCCTACCACGCTTTCCTGCACTGCTAGTTAAGAAATAGGGTGGCATTTCTTCCCATTTTGAAAAGATTTTCTTTTTCCAAAGCCCTAAAGTGGTATTTAATTGATGGTTTTTTACTTTATCTACCTTGGTAAATATCATAGATACAGGTATTCCTGCTTCTCCCAATACATTAATCATCTGCTCATCTGATGCTTGAGGCTCTATTCTTGAATCGATTAAAACAAAAACGCAGTACAAGTTTTCTCTATTGAGTAGGTAGGAATTGATCATGTCTGCGAATTTGGCTCTGACATCTTTACTTCTTTTTGCATATCCGTAACCGGGTAAGTCGACAAGGTACCACTCGCCATTTACTTCAAAATGGTTGATTAGCTGCGTTTTACCAGGTGTGGAACTCACCATTGCCAGTTTATTTCTTTCAGCTAAGTAATTGATCAACGAGGATTTACCCACATTTGACCTTCCTATAAATGCGAACTCTGGTTTCTTTGGTTCCGGTAGTTGGTTTATGGTTGCGCTGCTTTTTACAAAATGAATATCCTTTATTTTCATTATTATCGAAGATTTTAAGATCTGTTATACCTTTAAAAGGGGTTTTATTAAGTTTTTGATTGTTTTTATAAATAGCTAATTATATTTGGTGCAAATTATATCAACAAGTCGATTAGTGGGCAATGATTTAAATATAGGAATGAATAGCCGAAAGCCTTTTCATTTCAATATCATTTGAATTTTTAGTAAAAGTACGGTATGTTTAAAAACTTTATAGTACTTGCAGAATAGAAATAAATACAATTTTAAGCCTTTATTTATCAACTTATGGCATATTTATTCTAATTTTGTTTGCCTTCAATAAATGTGAAGCCTATTTATTAAAATGAACTTGCGTATTATGAATGTCAAGAGACTCTACTTATTACTCCTTTTAGCTTTTGGTTTTATTCTTATTTCTACTTCCTTACAAGCGCAAAGTTACAAAAAACTCGTTCGTACGGGAGATAGATTTTTTTATGATGGATATTATGCACCTTCTTTGCCTTTTTACCTAGAGGCTTATGAGCTAGATGATCGAGATGCGGAATTGAATTATAAAATTGGAATAGCGTATCTAAAAAGCGATTATAAATATAAGGCAGGGGATTTTCTCAAGCGTGCAATTAATTATGATTCTAAGGTTGCTGATGATATTTATTTTCATCTTGGCCGGGCAGCACAACTAAATCATGATATGGATGAAGCGATTCAAATGTTTAGAAAGCACCAAGATTTAGCCAGGCCGGGTAGCGAATTATCCATAGCGGCATCTCGACATATTCGGGAGTGCGAAGTAGGTAAGGAAATGATGAGTACCCCTGAAAACGCTGTAATTACCAATATTGGGCCAGTCATTAATACTTCCTTTTCTGAATATGGCCCTGTTATTTCAGCTGATGAATCAGTTTTAGTATTTACCAGTCGTAGAGATGATTCTACGGGAGGGGTAGTAGCCGAAGATAATATGCCGTATGAAGATATTTATTTTAGTTATAAAAGAAATGACAAGTGGTCAGAGCCTGTAAATGCTAGGGAGCCGCTCAATTCAGACTATCATGATGCTGCGGTGGCACTCTCTCCTGACGGCACCTTATTATTTTTATACTATGATATCAAGGGTGGTGATTTGTACTATTCACGAAGAGAAGGTAATTCTTGGTCAAAGCCTGAGAGTTTAGGTGAGAATATCAACAGCAGATACAGAGAAGCGTCAGTTTCAATTTCAGCCGATAACAAAACGATCTATTTTTCTTCTGACATACCCGGAGGATATGGAGGAATGGATATCTACCGAAGCGATTGGGATGAGGCTAATCAGCAGTGGGGAGAGGCGATCAATTTAGGGCCTACCATCAATACCTCTGAAGACGAAGAATCTCCATTTATTCACCCTGACGGCACTACGCTCTATTTTAGTTCTAGAGGCCATAAAACGATGGGAGGCTTTGATATATTCAGGTCAGATATTGAAAATGGACAGTTTACCGCACCTTTTAATTTAGGTTATCCGATTAACACTGCCGATGATGATATTTACTTTACTTTGTCACAAGACAATCAAAGAGGGTATTATGCATCTGTACGCGCTGATGGCTTTGGAGCTAAAGATATTTATGTCATTAGCATGCCTGAGCGTAAAAATATTAAGAAGGCATCGTCTGTCATCACCAAGATACAACCGAAGCTTCCTGACTCCCCGCCAAGACTTGCAAAAATTGATGCAATTAAGGCTGTAAATCCTATTACTATTTTTTCAGGTATGGTGGCGGATGCACTGACAGCGGAAGCTGTAAATGCTAAAATGGTACTGATCGATAATGAGACTGGTGAATTAGTTTCAGAGTCTTATACTGGTGAAGACGGTGAGTTTTTGGTAGTCATGCCTTCAGGCAAGAATTATGGACTTACCCTAGAAAATGAAGATTATCTGTTCCATTCAGAAAACTTTAACATACCTGCATCTTCTAATTATCAACAGATTTCTAAAAGAATTGAAATGATGGTGCTCAAAGTGGGGTCGAAGGTGGTTTTAAATAACATATTTTTTGATACCAATGAGGCTACATTGAGGCCTGAATCAGGTCCTGAATTGGAGCGGTTACGCAATTTACTAGAAGAAGTGCCTAGAATCAAAATAGAAATATCTGGTCATACTGATAATGTGGGAGCGGCGCAGTACAATCTGCAGCTTTCTGAGCGCAGAGCTCAAGCTGTAAAAGAATATTTGGTTGTAAATGGTATTGCTGAAGAAAGACTGATTGCCAAAGGCTATGGAATGGAAAAACCAATAGCAGACAACCGTACAGTGGAAGGAAGGCAAGAAAACCGACGGACAGAGTTTGAAATCATAGAAAATTAATTAACATAAGTGGCTGATTAATTGGGTTTTGTGTATTGCCCTTGAAAATAATACTTCAATCTTTTCTATATCGATTGATTTTTCGCTAATTTGCTACATGAAATTTGTGATTTTTACTGCATCTAAGCTTTTAAGTCACATAAAAAGCGTTGGTTTTGATTTATTATTCAGTTATTTTTTTGGATAAAAGAAATAATTCTTAATATTACGAGTCACTATAGCCCGCTTAATTACAATAAAAGCACATTTAAAAGTTTAAGATACGCTTCAAAAAGGTATTGATATTCGTATGAGTCAAAACAAAACATCACTTTTAATTTTAGTTGGTCTATTCTTATGGACCAATATATTGCTAGGTCAAGAGGTAAGTGAGGAAGATAAGGCAACAGCTCTTGAAGTACTTGCAATTGCGAAAGAAGCATTGGTAGAGACTGAGGCTGTAGAATTAGCTAGAGATCAGTTTCAAATAGCGGCCAATATAGATCCTACCAATGTAGAGGCAAATTATTTAACAGGATACTGGTTTTTGAGAACTCAAAACAAATATGAGTCGGTCCCCTATCTTTTACGTGCTTATGAGTTAAATCCTAACTATAGATTTAACCTTCTCTACTCCATTGGTTTGGGATACCAATATGCACAAGAGTTTGAAAAAGCAATTTCCTATTACGAGGATTATTTGAATAAATTAAAAAGCTCTGATGCCTCTCGTGAAAAGGATGTAACACCTGAAAAAGACGTCAAACTTAGAATTCAAGAGTGTAGAAATGGCGTTGAATTCATGAAGGCACCGATAAAATATAAAATTAAAAATGTCGGAAATCGTATCAATTCAGAGTGGTGGGACTACGCCCCAACGGTCGACGAAAACGAGACTATGATGGTATTTACTTCTCGTAGACAGGTAGGGAATTTGAACGAGAACGTTGATCAAGACCTATTTTACTTCGAAGACATTTTTATTAGCCGTAAGGAAAATGGAGAGTGGCAGCCTGCCCAAAATATTGGCGAGCCCATCAATACCAAAACACATGATTCCAACCTCGCACTATCGGCTGATGGTAAAGAGCTTTATGTTTACAGTGATAATAACAACGGTGACATAATGATTTCTACTCTTAAATCTGATGGTACCTGGACTGTGCCTAAGTCAGTGGGAGAAAATATTAATTCTAGCTTTGCAGAAACAAGCGTTAGTGTAAGTAGAGATGGCCAGTTGATGTTCTTTACATCTAATAGGCCAGGAGGGTACGGTGGCCTCGATATTTACGTAAGTAAAAAGGATAGGAAAGGGGCTTGGGGTCCTGCAAAAAATTTGGGGCCTGAAATTAACACTGAGTTCAATGATGACTCGCCTTTTATTGATTATGATGGTAACACCCTTTATTTTTCTTCTGAGGGTCATCAAGGTATGGGAGGTTATGATATTTATAGGAGTGAGTATGATAGTATTAATCAGATCTGGTCTAAACCTGAGAATCTTGGTTACCCTATTAATACCCCAGATAACGATATTTTCTTCGTGGCTACAAGAGATGGTAAGAGAGGATATTACTCATCTGTGAGAGAAGGTGGTTTTGGTTATACAGATATTTATGAGGTTGAAGTACCACCCAAAGACAAGGACTTTGCTGAGGCTATTGAAAGAAGAAAAGCACAGCTTCTTTCTAAACGGTCAGATGAACCAAAAGAACTGGCAAAAGTAGAAGTTGTACAACAGCCTGAGCCCGTTGTTGAAGAAGAGCCTGTTGTCGAAGAAGAGATTGCAGTGGCTGAGCCGACTCCAGTTACAGTAAACATCAGAGTTATCGATGGAAAAACCGGAGCTGCAATTGATCCTTCACAAATTGTCCTTAAAAATGCCAACGATAATTCTACCGCTAATTTAAATGCAAGTGGTACAGGAGTTTTTCAAACTAGAATCAACTTGAATCAAGGGGCCACTTACAGGCTTTCAGTAGAGAAAAATCAATATATGTATGCGAATAGTGAGTTTAATGTTCCTGCAGCAGATCCTAGTAATCAGGTGATTAATAGAACTGTTCGGCTCACACCACTTGAAAGGGGCTACCGTTCTATCATAAGAAACCTTTATTTTGACTTCGGAAAAGCTACTATTCAAAGCAGTAGTATGGATGAATTGAATCAATTGCTTTCCCTGCTCAACGCTAGTCCGAGTATGAAAATTGAGATTGCTGGACACACAGACAGTGTAGGAGGTAAGCAAGTGAACCAAGTTCTTTCTGAGCGCAGAGCAGCGGCTGTAGTGAAGTGGCTCGTAGATCAGGGTATTTCAGCCAATAGGTTGACTTCCGTTGGCTACGGACAAACAAGACCATTGGCATCCAATGATGATGAAGAGGAGGGTAGAGAGTTGAATAGAAGGGTAGAATTTTCAGTTATAGAAAAGTAAGCATCAAAATAATTAATTATTAAGTAAGAACCCCACTGATATTAATCAGCGGGGTTTTTTAATTCAAGAGTATTCAATGATAGATTAATGTTTACCTTTGTAGCAAAGAATTCATCCAAGGGGCTTAACAAAAAGCCTAGGTATGGGTTATATATTAAAATTCAGCAATATTATGTCAGTAGTACCTTATAAAGACCAATCGGAAAATAAAAAGAAACAAGTGGCCACGATGTTTAACAATATCAGCCATAAGTACGATTTTTTAAATCACTTTTTAAGCTTGGGTATTGATATTCGTTGGAGAAAAAAAGCTGTGAAGATGTTAAAAGAACATCAGCCTGAATTAGTATTAGATATTGCTACAGGCACAGGTGATTTTGCTATTGCTGCTCTTGAGGCTGATCCAAAAAAGATTTATGGGGTTGATATATCTGAGGGAATGCTGTCTTATGGTAAAGAGAAGATAAAAAAGAAAGGTCTTGAAGAGAAGATTGAGCTAGCAATTGGGGACAGTGAAGATTTACAATTTGAAGATAATTTTTTCGATTCAGTTATTGTGTCTTTTGGAGTACGTAATTTTGAAAACCTTGAAAGAGGATTGGAAGAAATGCTAAGAGTGCTCAAACCCGGTGGAAAATTGATCGTCCTTGAGTTTTCAAAACCTAAGCGATTTCCATTGAAGCAAGGGTATAACTTCTATTTTAAATATATTCTTCCTGGCATTGGTAAATTGATTTCTAAAGATCAGTCGGCATATACCTACTTACCGGAATCTGTCCAAGCATTCCCGGATGGTCAAGATTTTTTAAGCATTTTAAATAAAATTGGTTACATTCGTACTCAAGACCGACCATTAACTTTTGGTATATGCTCAATTTACAGTGCTTACAAAGAGGAGTAAAGATATTATTCTTTACTTTTCTTCTTATAATAACAAATTATTCAGTATTTGCCCAGAAGCAAAAAACTATTAATCTACCAGATTACGATGAGGCATGGTTACACTATGGGTTTATTATAGCCGGGCATACCTCTACCTATAGGCTGAACTACAACGATGCTTTTGTTGGTGATATTGAAAATACAGCAATAAATCCGACCAACAACGTTGGATTTACGTTAGGATTTCTTTTAAATCTTAGGGTTTCTCAGTTTCTTGATCTAAGGGTCACACCTCAGGTTTCTTTTTATGAAAATAACCTTGATTTTATATTCCGATCTGCTCAAGATAATAGGAGAGAGGTGGTAGAAAGAACTACAGTTGAGGTA
>JAFIEW010000201.1 GCA_020832375.1 Cyclobacteriaceae bacterium | reverse complement strand
GGGTCGTTTTAGCAGCTTCAACAGCTACACTGCAAACAAGCGGATAAGCATATTATTTATTTTGTTATTCCTTACTACAAAATTAGACCCATAATAATTATAAATTATGCCCATAGGTATATGGCTGATGTTTAAAATCAATCGACTTCAAGACTATTTTTCAAATCGAGAAGCTTGATAGGTAAAAGGTTTAATTGCTGGCGGTGTATTTCGAACCCAGAAATAATTAATGACAGTATTGTATAAATCTTTACATAACTTAATACGTCACAAAGATGGATTAATTTCAAATAATTAAGAACAAAAAGAATAGCAGAAAACAATTCTACCGTTGTTGCTCAATGAGTTACGAAATAGCAACCAACAGATTGACCATGAATTAAATCTAGATTGCTTCAATCCATAAAAGATAAAAGGCTGGTGAATCGTACGATTTACAAAAAACCATTAGCCTCCGTAAAAAGTAACACTTAGAGTCGTAATTGAGATCGATGGGCATGTTGGAATTGCATAAACAATGTTTGATTTCATTACAACTTTAAATACCAAATTTTGCCCTGACAAAATATATAAATTTAATGTACTTCTGTTATATATGTACTAAAGGTCCATAAAAACTAATATTTCCATGCTCTAAACGACTGCAAAATGATTAAAAGAGAAAGAAAGACACCACTTAGAAAAAGGGTATCAAAAGTATAGCCTGCATCTAATACAAAGCCAAAGATGGTAGGGCCTGCCGCCGTACTGATTACCATGATAGGCGTGAACAAACTTCTGACGGCACCTATGCTAGCAGTGCCAAAAAACTCTGCTTGGATGGCATTTTTAATCGTATTACCAAATCCCACACTTATCCCTGCAAACAATAGATAAGCTGGCGCTGCCCACTTGCTTTGCCAATAATAAAGAATGAGTATCCCTACTAAAAATGGAATAAAGTAAAAAGGAAACATACGCTTTGCGGAAAGCTTATCTACCAGCGGACCTGCAATTAATCCAGAAAGCGAACCCGAAAGTGCAAATACCATCAAGGAACCTGCCATCCAACTCTGCGACCATGACCTGAAATCGGCAATGGGCAGATGATAAAAAAACAGAGTGGTAATCAAGAAGCCAATCGTAAAAATATTTGGCGCAATTATATAAAATCTGCGGTCACCTAATATTTGCAACTGCGACACTTTTTCTTCCTCCGACTCGGCGAGCTGATGGTCTACCTCACTCACATGACGCTTGGTCTTGGCAAGGAAAAGAAAGGCTAAGGGCAGCACGATTATCAAGACCGAAATAGCTGAAAAAATAAAAGAGTATCGCCAGCCAAAAGCCCCTATGATCGCAGTAATCAATAAGGGAAAAGCCGCCTCAACTAAAGGATGACCCAAAGCAGCAATACTGAGCGCTTTACCACGATCCTTATCAAAATACTTAATCATACTTGTGATGGAAGTATGGGTCATGATGCCTTGTCCGAAGAATCTTAAACCAAAAAACACAAACACCAAAAGATAAACAGAGTTGACGACAGATGCTAAAAACAAAAAACCACTAAGGCCAATCAGCACAAAGAGCATATATTTTTTTAGTGGAATATCATCAATTTTTTTTCCTGCATAAATCAACACCACCGCACTCAGGGCAGTTGCGATCCCATAGACCGAACCAAATGCCGAGTTGCTTAAGTCGAATGCTGACTGAATTGCCGGCACATAAAGCGCAAGGAGAAAAGTTTGGCCATAAGAGCTGAATAAGGTAAACAGCAAGCCAAAGGAAAGCAGATATGGGTATTCTTTAAGGAATTTAAAAATAAAAGGTTAAAAATTGAGAGCAGCTGCAAATGTAATCTTTTTCCAATAAGCAAGCGCAAAAGGAAAGGCTATTTCTGATCGCTTCTATAGCTTACTTAGAGAAACATCCCATAACATTTTATGCCTATCCCCCAAGATTGCAGAAGTCAGTTTACCAAAAGCTTCACGCAGCCTTAAGATATCTAGGAATCAAAGTGAAACATTGTTCAATATTTTTTATCACTACTGTCCGGTAAAAAATTTAAACTGGGCTAGATCTATTTAAGACTAAC
>JAFIEW010000072.1 GCA_020832375.1 Cyclobacteriaceae bacterium | reverse complement strand
GCTGCCCAGCCTTGGAGGATAAGATCATAATTGGCGGTTGATAAGCCGCTATTAGCGAAAACTTCGCTCAAATCAGTCACATTGGAAATATCCCAAGCTGCTAAATTTTGATCAAAGCTACTTGCATTTAGAAAGCTGCTATTCATATTGGTGACAGAGGATACATCCCAATTACTCAGGTCACTATTGAAGGAAACAGCGCCCCGAAAAATATTGCTGATATTCTCTACTATACTAACATTCCAATCATTCAGATTCCCATTAAAAAGCGCAGCTTCGAAAAACATCCCGCTCATATTGGTTACTTGAGTCAAATTTGGAATATCTGTAGCATTATAGGTCAGGTTAGAACAGCCCGCGAAGGCTCCTTCCATACTCGTCCAAGCAATATCACCCCATTGCTCTATACTTAAGATTTTATCTTTGTCACCTGCCTCGTTGAAAAAGATTCTAGGAAATTGACCATATATTTCTACGCTATAAGCTCCTGCAGTAGCTAATTCGATGAGGGCATCGCCGTTGAAGTCCATTGCAACCCCATTATTTTCCGGATTTCCAATTTCTTCCCAGAACACGCTGTAGTCATAAGTCCCTTCTATTGTTGGAATGAGAATTTGATTTTCATCACTAAAACCTGTGTTGTTACTTTGCCAAGTAGTAATAAACGCATTATTTGAGTCTCTTAAAAAGAACTGTTTCTCACTTGAAGAACAGCCGTCGGCATCTCGAATAATGAGTGAGTAAATACCTATTTCCGTAACGGAAATATTTTGTTCATTGGAAGTAAAGCCAGTAGGTCCTGTCCACTCGAAGATATAAGGTGGTAATCCACCGCTCACTTCTATTTGTACATCTAAGCCTGTAATTTCAGCATTTACAACGATTTCAACTATCTCACCCTCTGTAGCACCTGCGATGGACCATTCCCAATTCTCAAATAAAATCTGCCTAGCGTCAGCGCTATTTTCTGAAAACTGTAGACCTTCTGCATCTATAACTAAAAAATTAAGAGAGGGCAATATAGCCCAACCGTTTAGAATATTATCGAAATTGCAAAGTGATATTCCTGAATTATCAAAAATCCCGAAAGCCTCAGTTACATTGCCGATATTCCAAGTTCCAATATTTTGATTGAACGAACTAGCTTCAGAAAAAGTCTGACTCAATCTCGTCACATTACTTACATCCCATGAACTGATGTCGGCATTAAAAGAGCTCGCCCTACCGAACATCCCTGTCATAATGGTTACTTGGCCGACATCCCAACCCCCTATATCTTGATTAAAAGAGCTACTTTCCCAAAACATATTAAGCATATCAGTAACTTGACTGACATCCCAAGCTGATATATCTTGGTTGAAAGAAGTGGCGAATTCAAACATACGGCGCATGTCTGTGACATTACTTACATCCCAATTATCCAAAGGCTGATTGAAAGAAGAAGCACCATTAAACATTCCCAACATTCTTGTGATATTGCTTACATCCCAGTCATTGATGTTACCATTAAAAGCAGAGGCATCCGCAAACATTCTAATCAAGCTGGTAACACCACTAAGATTGGGCGTATCATCGGCATTGTAGGTTAAGTTAGAACAAGCTCGAAATGCATCTGTCATATCTTGCCAAGCAATATCGCCCCACTGCTCAATAGTTCGAATTTTAGTTGATTGGGCACCTGAATTGAAAAAGATTCTGGGAAAAGCACCACTTATTTCTACCCTGTAAGTGTGACCATTTGTCAATCCAGAAATCGTGAAATTCCCTGTTTGATTACTGGCTGATCCATCGCCAAGGCCAGGAGTAGTCTCATTAAACCAAGCAATAAAGTAGTTATATCCCCCTCCTGTAGTGGGAATGGTGATACTACCATCTGTGGTGATCCAAGTGGTGATAAAAGCTAAGGGGTCATTGACAACGGCAGCGGTGGAAAATGGAGAGGTGTTATTATTTATACTAATCGCTGTAGCCGTGATTCTATCATCAACTGAAAATATACCCTCAAAAGTCCAATTTGTGCCCGATGTTTCGGCTCTTCCTAAATAGTTCCTACCTTGATTGGTACTACCTGAGGCCGGACTGTCATTAAATATCTCCACGATATCACCTTCCTCACTATTTCCTGAAATTACGTTTGGTTGTGCTATTGTGATAATAGGTGCAGCTTTGTTATTATTTCCACCATTGACAAGCGAAATACCACTGACATTATTGTCATAAATATTATTTCCGGAAATCAAATTACCATTGGCTCCGAATGAACCCCCATCAATCAAGATACCATGTTGGGTATTGTTGGCAATGATATTTGCTTGACCAGCTTCTATACCACCAATCTGATTATTATTTACTCCTGAAATTATATTGCCTGTTATGGTAATGCCATTATTTGTATTGGGAATACTGCCAGTACCATCAGCGGTTGTACCAATCAAATTACCTTGGATAATCGAACCATTGGTTCCCCATTGTAAAACAAGACCACCTCCGCCAAATTGTGTTCCATTCCCACTAATTAGATTGTTTACAACATTAATCGAATTTGAACTATTACTCAACACTATTCCACGTTCCCTATTAGAGCGAGCTAATGTTCCGCTTCGGTCTGTACCTACATAATTCCCACTTATAATATTTCCATTCTCTCCAGTAGCTAATCCATAGAATTCATTTCCACTGATAATATTAGATTTAGAAACATCAGGAGTACCTTCCCAACCGATTACATTTGATGTTCCGTTGATATTTAATCCAGTTTCATTTGCAGCTATTGTGACCCCATCTGCCTGCAAACCAATAAAATTTCCTTCAATTCTATTATTGGTACTACTGCCTTGGATATTGAGAGCACCCTGGCCGCCAACGCCAGAAGGAATCCCAATTAAGGATAAGCCTCTTACAACACTGTTAGATACATTATTTAAAACCAAGCCGGAATTTCCTGCTGCTATACCGGCAAAATTGACCTCTGTTCTTATTTGAGCATTATTACCTTCGCTGAATGGAATATTGTTATAAGCTGATCCAAAAGCCGAATAGCCATCAATAAAAATGCTTTGAGTAATATTTGGTAAGGGTGAAAGAAGTGAGATGGTGCTTTTGCCTGCAATCATAGGTTCACTTTGCTGTATGCTGAAATCGATATAATCTCTATCGTCATCGGTATTGGCATCGATGATGGCTTGCCTCAAACTCTCGACACCTTGATCGTTGGTATTTTTTACACGAATAGCCCACATGGGGTCATCAGCCGCGATTAAGTTATTCGCGCCTAGTGTTCCGGTTACATTTAAACTACCTAAATCAGGGACAATTTGTCCTGTTCCTTGATTAAAATTCCAATAGGCCTGAGCTCCATCAGCGGTTTGCGATTGCATATCCGATTCAATCTGATTTGCCGTTCGAGCTGAGTTATGAATACGAACTTCATCAATTTGACCTTTAAAAAAACCTCGCAGTGCTGTTCCTCCTGATTGCGCCACAGCTCCAATTCTGAGTGGAATTGTAGTGAAATTTTCGATCGGGGAAGTATCGAAAATAAGAGAATTAGTTAATTCACCATTGATATACCAGTTGACTCTTCGGGTTGCATGAATATAAACCATGGCAAAGTGCGTCCATTTGTTTCTAGGTACTGTGTTTACGCCTGATATAATGGTATTTCCTTGTCGATTAACAATGGCCAAGGAGTTGGAAGCCCCACCATACCAATCCAAAGCAAAAGCGGCACTTCCTGAACCATCTTGCCACCGTGAAATGACGGTAGAGTTTACTGCAGTAAGGTCTGGTTTAATCCACCCCTGAATGGTAAGATCTGCTCCACCTTGACCCGCTGTATTGACACCAAAATTGACAAAGTCATTCTGGCCATCTAGATACAAGCCTATATTGCCAACAGGCTGTGTTGGAAAGCAAAATTGGGTATCGCCTGTGATGGTCCAACCTAATGAAGAAACTAAAGTTGTTCTCGCCTCTGCAGAACAATATCTTAAACCTGAGGCGCCTAAAGTCCTACCGCTTACTGATTGCAATGACCATCCCAATAAAGTAGCATCATAACTAGAAATAGACAAGCCACTTTGATCAAGTATTCCTGTCAAATTAACCGTAGGATTAAGCTGCCAAGAAGCTAATGATTGATTGAAAGAAGTAGCATTGCGAAACATTTCTTGCATTGCTGTTACACTCGATACATTCCAAGCATCTAATGGTTGATTAAAAGAGCTGGCAATGAAAAATAGGCGTCCCATATTAGTAACATTTCTTACATCCCAATTGTCTAATGGTTGGTTAAATGCAATAGATACTGCAAACATTTCATTCATATTAATAGCATTACTGACATCCCAATTATTTAATGGCTGGTTAAAAGAAGTTGCACTACTAAACATGTTAGCAAAAATGGTCACATTACTTACATCCCAATTATCTAATGGATGATTGAAAGAGCTTGCTCCTTCAAACATTGCGGTCATATCAGTTACATTACTCACATTCCATGTATCTAATGGCTGATTAAAGGAGGTTGCTTCCCTAAAAATAAAATCCATGAAAGTCACATTACTCACATTCCAAGCATCTAATGGTTGATTAAAAGAAGATGCACCAAAAAACATTCCTGACATATTTGTAACATTACTAACATTCCAATTATTAATATTTCCATTAAAAGCAGTGGCAAATCGAAACATAGATGCCAAACTTGTTACATCACTTAGATTGGGGACATCTGTAGCATTATATATTAGATCGCTACACCCAGAAAATGCATTCGCCATGCTTTGCCAAGCAATATTCCCCCATTGCTCAATAGTTCGAATTTTGGTTGATTGGGCCCCCGAATTGAAAAATATTCTAGGAAAAGCTCCGGTAATCTCAATTCGATAAGTGTTACCGTTTTGCAAGCCTGCGATTGTGTAATCCCCAGTCCGTCCGTTAATCGAACCATCACCTACTCCAGCGTTGGTTAGATTCGTCCATGTGATATTGTAATTATAACCTCCACCTGTAGTGGGAATAGTTATACTGCCATCTGTGGTCCTCCAAGTAGTTATGAAACCGTCTTGGGCTGAGACCATCAATGTACTTAGGAATAGGCAGCTAGTGAGCAGAAAGTATTTGAGTAAATTCATTCCAAATTTTATTTGGTATTTATATAACTAGTAAAAATAAAACCAAAAATAAAGCGATTATAAAAAATAAGTATTCAAATACACTCATTTAATCAATAGCTTAATTCGTAAGGCTCTGACAACCAAATATAAATAAATCCCCTTATATTAAAATAGTATCATAAAATATTAACATCAATAATACGTTTCCTTTGTCGTAAATACAGAAAATATCAAAATAAAATACTGTGCTAAAGCAAAGTAACTTTCACCACAAAAAACAACCCAACAGCCGTAGAATTTATGAGATGAACGCAAATAATTAAAAAACCCCAAAGCACTATTAGTATTTTTATGAACAATCGCTTGAACTTTTTTATCTTACTTTTACGACATCCCCTCTTATCAAAAGTATCTATCTACTTTTTGTAGACCACTCTAAAGTGAAATAGCGCATTATGACTTTAAATGACTAAGCCAAATGTAGAAGTGAAGGCCTTAATTTGAAATCTAATTCACCATTTTCATCAGTCAAGCGGAAATCAGTAACTCAAAAATTGAGTTAGGCTATCTACCATCAACATTTGATTACCCATGTGAAAAAACACTTAAGCCAAAGTTTTCACTTAGATGTGAGAGAATCTAATTTATATCCTAAATAAAAAAATGCCATGAACAGAGTACTCATGAATGTAGTCAAACAATCAATAAAATATATAATGCTGAAATACTAGATTTTAGCTACTGTTTTTGCAGGCCAAATCAAATTCACAAACAGTCAAAAATTAGTATTAAAACAAAAAATAGCACTGAGTATTTTCTTAGTGCTATCTAAAATTAGTATCCTTGAAAATCTGTAACACTTAATTTAGGACTAAACACCCATAAGAGTCCTGATAACTCTGGACTCTTTTTTAAACTTACTGGTATTATCGAGCTCGAAGGGCGCTAACATTTTGAATGGCTATCGGTTATTTAGTTGAATAAAAAATATCTTTATGCCTAAAAGAACTTCTATCAATGATATAAAGGCAATGGAAGACTTGAATGATTTGGACAGAATCGTACAGGACAAGCGCAACGAAAAGCGTGCCAGTGCCAAAAAAGGTCGCCGGAACCGCCATTACACCAAGCTTCTCATTAAGCACCAACTTAAAGATTGGGATGAGGAAATTTAGGTGATTATGAAGTAACAATTTGAAATACCATACGAGTAAGGCTATGAAACCTAGTTTTCATGCATGCCTGAATAACTTGACATAAAAATTGAGAAGCCCGTTAAGGCCTACTCCCAAAGCCGACAGATCACTAATCATCACCCACTATTATCTTCATCCCAAGCAAAAACAAAAAAAAGACCGCTAAAAATCAGCGGCCTTTTTGATGGATTTTATTACAATTAACAAGCAATTCTTTTAGAATACATATTTATTTTCTTTGATCAAGTGATCAGCTACTCTACGACGAGCTTCTTTCAAGTTGGTAGGCTCTACTTTCGTGAAGCGCTTCAGTCCGAGTAACATCATACGCTGCTCATCACCTGAAGCAAATGCGAAGATCGCCTCCTCACCTGCCTGACGTGCTATGTTTACAGCTCTGTGTAAGTAGATGCTGACCATGTCTATTTGAGTAGCACAAGCTTCCTCTCCTCTAATTCCGATCAACTTCTCTGTTCTCAAAATCGCTGACTCTAGTGCATATACCTCGATCAACATATCGGCAAGGTTCATCAACACTTCCTGCTCATCTTTCAACTTCTGCATGAACTTCTGAGCTGCAGCACCTGCAATCATCAATCCTGCTTTTTTCAAGTTTCTTAATGCCTTCTTCTCCTTTGCAAACAAGGTATTATCTTCCTCAGCACCGAAATCAGGAATATCCATCAACTCTTTCTGCACTGCCATAGCAGGCTTCATCAAGTCTAGTTCACCTTTCATCGCACGACGCAAGATCATGTCGATTGTCAACATACGGTTGATCTCGTTAGTACCTTCGAAGATTCTGTTGATACGAGCATCTCGGTATGCTCTGTCCATTGGCGCATCGGCGGAGAAGCCCATACCACCATATACTTGCACACCTTGATCGACTACGTAGTCTAACACCTCAGATCCGTGTACTTTCAAGATAGCGCACTCGATAGCGAACTGCTCAACAGACTTCAATTTCGCCTCGGCATCGCTCATACCGCCAGCTACCATTGCATCGTAAGCATCGTCGATATTTTGACCTGCACGATAAGTAGCAGAATCACAAGCGTAAACGCGAGTAGCCATTTCAGCAAGTTTGTGCTTGATCGCACCGAAATTGGCAATCGAAGTACCAAATTGCTTACGCTCTTTAGCGTAATTTACTGCATGGTCAATTACCCCTTTAGAAGCACCGATAGCTGCCGCACCTAATTTGATACGTCCGATGTTCAAAATATTTACTGCAATTTTAAACCCATTCTGACGATCAGATAGCATGTTTTCAGCTGGCACCTTACAATCGTTAAAGAATACCTGACGAGTAGAAGAACCTTTGATACCCATTTTCTTCTCTTCCTCATTCATGGTGATACCACCAAAATCCTTCTCTACGATGAATGCAGTTAAGTTTTTATCATCTTCGATTTTAGCAAATACGATAAAGATATCCGCGAATCCACCGTTGGTGATCCACATCTTCTGACCATTGATGATGTAGTGCTTTCCATCTTCAGTTGGCATTGCCTTTGTTTTACCACTGTTGGCGTCAGAACCAGAATCTGGCTCTGTCAGGCAGTAAGAAGCCTTCCACTCACCAGTAGCTAACTTAGGAAGGTATTTTGCTTTTTGCTCTTCATTACCGTAGTACATGATTGGCAAAGTACCAATACCTGTATGAGCAGAAAGTGCAACTGCAAATGAATGACCCGCTCCAGTCACCTCAGCGATCAACATTGAAGTGTTGAAGTTGGATCCAAACCCACCGAACTCCTCAGGTACTGATGTACCTAAAAGACCTAGCTCTCCCGCTTTGTCCATCAATGATGGCATCAAGTTAGGGTCTTTTTGAGAGTCGATCTCATCCAAGCGAGGATATACTTCTTGCTCCAAGAAGTCACGACAAGTTTTAGCGATCATTAATTGTTCTTCATTCCACTCTTCTGGAATGAAAATGTCTTGAGCGTTCGTTTCTTTTACTAGAAACTCTCCGCCTTTTAAAGCTTCTTTGTTTGCTACAGCTTCCATATTATCAATTGTTTTTAGTTTTAATTTTTGCTTTGTGAAGGTGCACAGGCAAGCGGCAAAACTTGCCCGTAACTCACCTAAACTTTAGTTTAATAATTCATAGATACCGGCTACACCTTGGCCACCACCTACGCAGGCAGTCACCATACCGTACTTTTGCTTCCTGCGACGCATCTCATTGAATAATTGAATCGACAGCTTCGCACCAGAGCAACCTAGTGGGTGACCCAATGAAATGGCACCTCCATTTACGTTGATGATATCAGGGTTTAAATCCAATTCGCGAATTACAGCAAGTGATTGCGCTGCAAAGGCCTCATTTAATTCGATTTGGTCGATATCATTCAACTTCAAGCCTGCTCTCTCCAATGCCTTAGGCACCGCAGCTACAGGTCCTATACCCATAATCCTTGGGTCTACACCTGCCGCAACATAGCTCACCATGCGTGCTACAGGCTCTAAATTCAATTCTTTTACCATCTTCTCAGACATGACCATTACAAAGGCCGCTCCGTCTGATGTTTGAGAAGAGTTACCAGCCGTTACTGAACCGTCAGCGGCGAATACCGGTCTTAACTTACCCAATACTTCCTTAGTAGTCTCTTTTCTAGGTCCTTCGTCTGTATCTACTACAAACTCACGTGTTTTGCGCTTACCATTGCTATCTACATAAGTCTCTTCAACCGTGATTGGCACGATTTCGTCTTTGAACTTACCACTGCTAATAGCGTCGATGGACTTCATATGAGAGTTGTAAGCAAACTCATCTTGATCTTCTCTGCTAATTTTGAAGTCGCGTGCCACTTGCTCTGCAGTAATACCCATGCTAGAATAGTAGGTAGGATGCTCAGTAGCGATTTTGTAATTTAATACCGTTTTGTGTCCCATTACAGGCACTAGCGACATTGACTCTGTACCTCCTGCAATGATGCAATCTGCCATACCTGCATGAACTCTGGCTGCAGCAATATTGATTGCCTCCAAGCCTGATCCACAGTAGCGATTGATCACCATACCAGGCACCTCAATTGGAAGAGAAAGCAATGAGATCATTCTTCCCATCTGCATGCCTTGCTCTGCTTCAGGCACAGCATTACCTACTATCAGGTCATCAACTCTTTTAGGGTCAAGACCATTCACACTCTTGGTCAAATGCTTGATAACATCTGCTGCCAAATCGTCGGGTCTAGTGAACCGGAAGCCACCCTTTTTGGCTTTCCCGACTGCGGTTCTATATCCTGCTACAATATATGCGTCCATTATTTTAATTTTTTTGAGTTCAGATTGATTGTTTTACTTCGCTTAAAGTCGCTGATTAGTTTCTTAAAGGCTTACCTGTTTGAAGCATATGCTTGATTCTTTCTAGCGTTTTCTTCTCACCCAATAGTGATAAGAAAGCTTCACGCTCTAAATCCAACAGATAGGTTTCTGAAACTTCAGTAGGCTGCGATAAATCACCACCACTCATCACCCAAGCTACTTTCTCAGCAATCTTAGCATCGTGAGCAGAGATGTAGTTACCCATCTTCATTCCATTCACACCTGCATGCGCAAGCGCCAAAGATGCTCTACCATGTACTTTAATATCCGTACGCTCTACAGGCTGAGTATACCCCGCCTCAGCCAACTTGATGGCTGTTTTCTTAGCCTCTGCAATCTGACGATCTTTGTTTAAAGTAATCAAGTCAGACTTTTGCAAGATGCCTAGGTCGTATGCCTCATGAGCTGAAGTAGCCACTTTAGCCTGAGCTATTGTCATCAATCTATTTTGGAATTCGTTCAATTCCACATCCCCATCTCTATATCGATCGGATGCTCTCAATGCAAATTCTTTAGTACCCCCACCACCAGGGATTAATCCTACACCAACCTCAACCAAACCAATATAGGTCTCAGCCGCAGCCTGTGCCACATCGCCATGCATAGTGAGTTCACATCCCCCACCTAAAGTAAGACCGTGAGGTGCTACCACAACAGGCACCGATGAATAACGCACCCGCATCATCGTTTTTTGGAATGATCGGATCATGAAGTCTAGCTCATCGTACTCCTGTTCGATGGCAAACATAAACACCATTGCCAAATTAGCACCAGCAGAGAAATTAGCGCCTTCATTACCGATAACTACACCGCGATAGTCTTTTTCCGCCATGTCGAGTGCTCGGTTGATGCCCTCTGCTACCTCGCTACCGAGTGAGTTCATCTTAGTGTGGAACTCCACATTTAAGATACCATCGCCTAAGTCGTAAATAGTGGTTCCTTTATTTGACCAGAGCACATGGCTGTCTTTTAGGGTGTCGAGTAGAATAAACTCTTCCGTGCCTGGTATGGCATGATAAGACTTACTCTCAACATCATAATATTTCTTAACGCCTTTTTCGCTTTTGTAGAATGTCTCAGCGCCACTCTCTAGCATGTCGTAAACCCACTGGTTTGGCTTGTAGCCCAATTCTTCCATGGTCTTCACCGTGCGCTTTACGCCAAGTGCATCCCAAGTGGCAAACGGACCCATCTCCCAACCAAATCCGGTGCAGATCGCATCGTCAATTTTATAAAGCTCATCTGCGATTTCAGGAATACGATTACTGACATAGGTAAACACGCCGAAGAAAGAGTGACGATAAAATTCACCAGCCTTATCTTTACCTGCCAATAGTACAGGAAAGCGCTTGGCCAAATTATCGATAGGCTTCGTCTGCTCAAGAGTAGCAAAAGAAACTTTTGACTTTGGCTTGTACTCCATGTCTTTGAGATCAAGCGTCAAGATTTCTCTCTTACCGTTTTTGTCCGCAGTCTTTTTGTAAAATCCTTGCTTCGTTTTATCGCCTAGCCAGTTGCGCTCTTCCAATTGCTTCACTTCTTGCGGCAATGCAAAGATTTCACGCTCCTCATCATGCTCCAATGCTGCATGCAGGTTGTTGGCTACTTTTACCAAGGTATCCAAACCAACTACATCCGATGTCCTGAAAGTCGCTGACTTTGGCCTTCCTATCACTGGACCAGTCAACTTATCAATTTCATCAACATTGAGGTCTAGCTTCTTCATGGTTTCAACCACTTTCATAATGCTGTATATACCTACACGGTTAGCAATGAAGGCTGGGGTATCTTTACAAAGCACAGTAGTTTTACCTAAGAATCGGCTACCATAATCCATTAAGAAGTCGGTCAACTCAGGATCGGTATGAGGGGTAGGTATGATTTCTAAAAGCTTTAGATAGCGCGGCGGGTTGAAAAAGTGTGTTCCCGCAAAGTTTTTATTAAAGTCATCGCTTCTACCTTCTGTCATCAAGTGAATAGGAATACCAGAAGTATTAGAAGAAACAATGGTTCCTGGCTTACGATGTTGCTCTACTTGATCAAATACTTTCTTCTTTATGTCGAGATTTTCAACCACCACCTCTATGATCCAATCCACATCGGCTATCTTCGACATATCGTCGCTAAAGTTACCCAACTGAATCCTGTGCGCATAATCTTTATGGTACAAAGGCGCAGGCTTAGACTTTACAGCTGTTTCAAATGCCTCATTGACGATTTTATTTCTAAAACGAGGGTCATCCTCGCTCAGACCTTTCTTTTTATCTTCATCTGTCAGCTCGCGGGGAACGATATCTAACAGTAACACCTCCACCCCAATGTTGGCGAAGTGGCATGCAATTCGAGACCCCATGATCCCGGATCCTAATACGGCGACTCTTTTGATATTTTTCTTCATTCGTATCTGTTGGTTTGTTGATTATACTTGTTTTTGTAGAGCTTCCTCGTATATGTTTGCGTTGATAATTTCATTAATTTGGCCGATCACCTTGAAAAACACTTTCAAATCGTTCGGATCAATGTTTTCAAGCACATGCTGATTAAACGTTTTCACTACTTGCCGCGATACAGCTTTCTTTTCTTTTCCCTTCTCAGTCAGATAAATTTTTACCGACCTTCTATCTACTTGATCTTTTTTTCGGTAGATCAGCTGCTTCTCCTCCATATTTTTCAACATGCGTGTTAGCGAGCGCGATTCAAGCCCCATTAGCGGTGCAATCTTCGTGGCAGGCGTCCCCTCTTTGCTATCGATATTAAGCAAAACAAAACCGATGGAGGTAGTGATATCCTGCAAAACTGCCTGCTGATTATACATCCTCGAGATAGCGTGCCAAGTTGCTTTAATGTTGTAATCTACGGTTTCATCTCTTTTCATACTGACAAATATAAAAAATGTTCGGCATGCATACTAAAAACTTCAAAGATTTTTTTTGGTTTTTTTCACCCATTTATATCGTCGGCAACGATCGCAACAGAAATAAAATTCGGTAAATAATAAATACACAGAACGCCACCAACAAAATCGGCATACATACCTGTTTATAAAATAATAATTTTTACCAAAGCTGTAATTCACCAAATTTAGTATGCATGCATCATTTATTTAAAATTTCAGCTGATTTTCAAATCTGCGGATTAGCTGCATGCTACCAATACTCTCCTGATAATGATTTGGGCGAACCCCCGAGCCTTTCCTTTAGGTAACTTCTTAACATAATCAATCAGATGGGATATTCAATAAGTCATTAGGTGGCATCCTGCAGGCTCGGGGTCGAGCTGTTCGGGGGTTCGCTTCGCTACCGTGCCGAGCTATTGTAAGAGGATTGCTCCTACCCTTTTTCATATATTACTTAAACCCGATACAACAAACCTAGTGAATAGACATGGCTCGCCACCGCCTTCGCTACGCTCGTCGCCCCTACCATCTCTTTCGCGCGAGAAGCGGCACCAAGAGTAGTGAGCTGCAAAGACGCTATTAGCTTTGAACAATAAAATAGCAATAACCAAGATATAGGCTAAGATCAATCCGAGCTGGTGATTAAGTCTTCATGATAAAAGTAAAAACTGCAGACAAGATGACCCTTGCTTTTTAGCATGCCCACAATGGTCATTGAAATGCATGGATCCGCAGTCTAACACCCAAACGTATATTATTCGAATAATATACGCTTAGTTCAACTCAGTATAAGTACAAAATACCAGCTTAAATGCCTTGTAAACTGTAGAAAACAGTAATTAAGGTTAAGGAAAGCTTAGGTTGAACCTGGTGATCAAAAAAGCACATGAACCGCCTAATTGTGCTATTTACACTCAATCACAGGGATTTCAAAGGCTAAAATAAGCGTTTAGAAAGTCACTAAAATCACAACAGATCAATAGGTAATTAAAAAATTGTAATTTAGAGAAATTGGTTCTACCTTGTTACGGATAAAGGAAAAATAAACGCAACCCAATAAACCGCAATCGCTTAGGCGGTTGCGGTTATACACTTGTTGGCTACAAGCTAAACGCTCTTAACCAGCAGAGTGCGTAAAACAGAAAAAAAATGTATATTCGTAGGATGATAACTGAAAACAAAATATCCGAAATTGTTAAGAAGATTGCTTCTGGATACAATCCTGAAAAAATCATTCTTTTTGGTTCTTATGCCAGCGGAACAGCTGCAGAAGATAGTGATATTGATATTTTTGTTATCAAGGACAGTGAACTACCCCGCCCTGAGAGGACAATCCAATTGAGAAGAATGCTATTTGGTTCTCAAATACCAATGGATTTAATTGTTTATACGCCCAATGAAGTAGAAAGTGAGAAGGATGAAAAATATAGCTTTGTTTATGAAGTTTTAAACTCAGGAAAAACAGTATATGAGCGACAAAACGATTGATAGAATAAAACAATGGATAATAAAAGGCGACCATGATTTAGGAACAGCCAAAATAACCTATTTGCATATACCAGAATATCTTGACACTGTTACTTTTCATTGCCAACAAGCGGTTGAGAAATACTTGAAGTCTTATTTGATATATAAATCTATACCTTTTCGCTTCGTTCATGATTTGATTTATCTGCTTGAATTAATCGTTCCCAATGACCCCGATTTTGAACCATATTTTGATAGCGTTAGCGAATTGCAAAGCTATGCGGTTGAAGTAAGATACCCGAATGAGACGATTTTTCTCTCAAATGAAAAGGTTGAAAATGCAATGATAATAGCGAAAGAAATCCGAACCCTGATTACAGGAAAAATGGGGATAGATATAGACTATAACAAAATAATCGACGAGGAATAAAAAAGCCTGTAGCCAACATCACATAAAACCTATGTCGGGCGCAGTGCGAGTTTAACGTTTTGAAGTCCGCATACACTTTATCAACGGCGGATAGGAATGCAGCCCGCAACCCGCCACAGGTCTTATGTGAGGAACGTTGGCTGCAAGTGTAGAGAACGACACCGCAAAAGAATAACCGACAAAAATAAACTATCTTTGCAACAACCAAAAACAATTAAATAAATGCTTGAAATATTACATAAATTAGGGTTTTCGTTAAACTCTGACAAAAATTTAGAATCAGATACTGAATATAAGATTATTATAGAAATTGACGAAGATATAACTAAGTCTAAAATTGACTATGGTAGCCTAATTATTGTTCACCATAAATCAACTTCAAATCTAAGAAAACCTGAAAATTTAGTTGTTTTAGAATGTGTTATTAGACTTTTAAAAAAAGGGTATCAACCAAAATCTATAGAACTTGAAAAAACTTGGGCTTCGGGTCATGGAACAAGTGGAAGATTAGATGTTTTATTAAGAGATAAAGCAAAACAAACTTTTGCAATGATAGAGTGCAAAACTTGGGGTGAAGAATATTTAAAAGAAAAAGCTAACACATTAGAAGACGGAGGTCAAATTTTTAGTTATTGCATACAGGAGAAATCAACAAAACTTATATTTTTATACGCTTCAAAAATAACAAGCGATAATATAGATTTTATTGCAGAAGCAATACCTGTTGAAAATTTAGATGGTTCAAATAGTGAAGAACTTCATAGGTCTTGGGACAAATCATTTATAAACGAAAGTATATTTAATGAAGAAGCAACTTTATATTTTTCCTCTAAAAGAAATTTAAAAAAACAAGAGTTAAAAGAATTAGATTCTGAAACTGGAAAAGGACTTTTCAATGAATTTGCAGAAATTTTGCGTAGATATGCTGTTTCTGATAAAACAAACGCATTTAATAAGATTTTTAATTTATTTGTTTGCAAAATATATGATGAAGACACAAAAAATCACATAGATGAATTGGATTTTCAATGGAAAGTAAATGACACTTACGATACTTTAGTAAAAAGATTATCTTCTTTATATACAAAAGGTGTCAAAGATTTTTTAGGTATTGAAATTCAAGAAAATTATTTTTCTGTTTTTCAAGAATTTGCTTTTATAGACATTTATAATGACGACACATTTAAAAAGAATTTTGATATTGTTAAAGAGGTTGTTGAGTTTTTACAAAATTATCAAATCAAATACACAAGTAAACACCAATTTTTAGGGGATTTCTTTGAAGACTTGCTAAACTCTGGTGTAAAACAAGAAGCAGGTCAATTTTTCACACCCACTCCATTATCAAGATTTTTTATTAAATCTTTACCTATTACACAAATTATAGAAAACAAAATAGATAAAAAGGAACAAGATATTTTACCTTTTGTGATTGATTATTCTTGTGGTGCTGGTCATTTCCTTTCTGAATCGATTGACGAAATTGAAGAACATATAAATAGAATAGACGTTTCTAAACTTGTTGGTAGAAGTCAAAAACACTTTTTATCAATAAAAGATAATTTTTTCTGGGCAAAAGATTTTATTTATGGAATTGAAAAAGATTATCGTTTAGCGAAAACCACAAAAGTAGCAATGTTTTTATATGGTGATGGTGATGCAATAATTATCAATGGTGATGGTTTAGATGATTTTGAAAAAAGCCTAAGTTATCAAGGTATTTTAAAAACTACCAAGAGAAATAAAAATTTAGAAAAATTTGATATTGTTGTTTCAAATCCTCCATTTTCTATAAGTGGATTTAAACAAGATTTAGTGAATGGTAAATCAAATTTTGATTTATATAATTATGTAAGTAATAAAAGTTCTGAAATAGAATGTTTTTTTATTGAGAGAACTTTTCAAGTTTTAAAACCAAATGGTTATACTGGTTTAATACTTCCATTAAGTATTTTATATACTGAAAGCCGAATTTATATTGAATCAAGAAAACTAATATTATTAAATTTCGATATAGTTGGCATTGTAGAATTGAGGGATAAAACTTTTAAACCGACAAACACAACTACAGCAGGTTTATTTTTAAGGAAAAGAGAAAATGCAGAAATAATAAATGTAGTTCAAAATGTGCAAAAACTACTACAAAGTGAAGAATTGGAATTTATAGAAGAATTAGAATTTCAATTTCCTGACTATTCAATAAGTAAAGAAAGTATTAAAAAGCAATTAAATGAAATCGATTTAGACAAACCAATTATAGGAATTGGTTTAAGTTTAGAAATAATTATTGTTCTAAACCATTTTTTAAATAAAAATAAAAAAACTGTTGTTGCTTATTCTGGTGAGAAAAAAGAACAAGAATTGTTTTTGGGTTATAGATATTCAACTGGTAGGAGAAGAGAAGGTTTAGAAATTTTAGAGCGAAAACACCTTTTTAACGAAAACGACATAAATGATAATTCTAAAATAAATGCACATATTTTGTCAAATTTCAATGGCAAAACAATAGAAATTCCAAACGTTTTAAAAAAACACATTAACTATATTGATACTTGCAAATTAATTGAAAAAGGAAATTTAATTATTAATAATCCTTCAAAGTATTTTGAATCTGATAACTATGTTATTGAAACAAATAGTCCGTTAGGTGATTTTATTGACGAATTTGAGCAGACAACAATAAACTTATCTGAATTAATTGACAAAAAAGAAATCGAACATTTTGGAGGTATTGTTTATAGCAAACAAGCGGAAGTCCCTTATAAAACAAACAAAAAGGTTATAACTGCAAGCAATATGGATTTAAGAACAGGTAAGTTAATTTTTGGAGATAAGATTATTTACTTGCAAGACGACTACGAATTGCCTGAACATATCAAACCAATTACTAATGATATAATAATTTCAAATTCAAGTGGTAGTTTAAAACATTTAGGGAAAGTAGTATATGTTGATAAAAATTATGGAGACTCCGTAATTGGTGGGTTTTTATCTATTTTAAGATGTAAAGATGAGAAGTTATCTAAAGCAATATTTTATAGAATGTTATCACTTCCTTTTAGGAAATATGTTTCTTCTTTAAGGGGTCAAAATATAAATAATATGGATTTGGAAAAATTAAAATCTTTTAAATTTGAAATTCCTAATGACTTGGACAAATTTACTGAATTAGCAATAACAAAAGAGAAAGATTATTTTGAAATTATTGAGAAAATGAACAACCTGAGAAATAACACCTGACAGCCAACAGCCGTTTTGCAAAAGCGGGGGTTTTGTGCTTCAATGACAGTGAAGTGCTAAATTCAAGCTTTGTGCATCTAATGAAGTTTAGTGCTAAAAATCCCCGCCTTCGCAAAGCGGCAAAACGTTGGCGGTAATGCTATGACACAGACATTGAAACATATAGCGCTTTGTATTCTGACATTATGGACGACAGAATTATTTGCAAGTCCGCAAATGCCAGACTATGTTATATTCGGAAAAGACACGATAGCTACTTACAACTTAATTCTAGAACAATATTTACAGCGACAAGACACAGAAAGCACAGAACAACTTTTTGGGCTTGCATTTAGAGAAGGTTCTTCTTTTAATTGTTGGAGAGGTTATCAAGCCATTTACAAAATTGAGAATGACAGTTTATTCCTAGTTGACATTATTAATTGTGGAGAACTTCGGAATGGAAAAATTGACAAAGTCCAATCAACTCAAAAAATCAAAGCCATTTTTGGCGAAAAGTTAAAGAATGAAAAGGTTCATATTGATTGGTTTGAAGGATACCTGAATTTTCCATTAACAAAGGAAGTCTTAAGATGGGACGGTGTTTTCTATAGAATTTTTGAGCGAGAAAAAGTAATAACTATTTCAGGCGGACTTGTAGAGAATGTAGCAGACTATGACAATTATATTGACGACCCAAAAAGAATTGACAGAAGAGATAAAGATAAAATATCTGATTTGCTATTTAAAGAACTTAAAAAAGCTAAGTGGAAAAACAAAAATGATTTTGACTGTTCAGAAAAATATTTGGTGACAATTGACGAAAATGGAAATGTGTCAAAAGTAAGGATGCTTTTAGATGACGAAGAAATTGAAAAATTTTATGACAAAGATGAATTTAATTTTTGTATCAGTAATATGCTCAATGCTTTGAAACATTTGAAGTTTGATATTATTAAAGATAAAGGCAGACCAATATCAGAAGATATTTATATTGAGATTTGGATTGAGGACAACGGAAGAATAAAAAATTGGACACGATAAAAGCACATACCGCCAATCGAGTAGACGGCCGTGAGCCATAAGCCCACGGTGCGCCTCTCACACCAC
>JAFIEW010000071.1 GCA_020832375.1 Cyclobacteriaceae bacterium | reverse complement strand
TTGAATAAGAGAACTATAAATATGGGTCTAGCAATTTATTTAGGACAGCATTGATAATGTTTCAAATATGTTTTAAATTGAGCCCAGTGATTTAAGAAATAAATATTTTAATCACTTGTTTTCTAATGTACTTGCTTATACTGTTTCAACTTAGCAATAGTTTTCATTCAACTGACAGCTCTCCTACATATTTGCGAAGTATCTGTTATCTCATCATAATAAGTATTTAATCTTTATGGTTTCTATAAAACAATTTTTACTTCGATCTACATTAATTTCATCGGTAGTTATTGTCTTGATCTTATTAAGTATTTCATTCTTCTCTGCACGTTATTTTTTAATAGATCGTGCAAAAAATCAACTAGAGGTGGTCAATATGCAAAAGTCAGCATCCCTCAAATTATTCTTTCAAAATCATAAAAATTTGCTGACTCATTTATCTCATAATCCATATATCCTAGAGGCAATGCAGCAATACACTGCGGCATATGACTCAGGTGTGAGCAGTCAGGCTTACCGCGGAGTGAATGAGAAATATCATCCCTACTTAAAAAATGTCATGGATGAATTTGGCTATTATGATGTATTTCTTACCAATCTTGAGGGTGACCTGATTTATACCGTTATGCATGAACCTGACTTTAATACGAATCTGATACGTGGTCCATACAGTGATCAAAATATTGCAAGAGCCTTCCAAAGTGGTAAAAAAGGATATAATTTGGTGGATTTTGAGAAATATAGACCTAGCAATGACGAACCTGCATCTTTTATATCTATTCCTGTTAAAGATGAAGATGCTATTCTTTTAGGTGTGATGATGGCACAAATCCCTCAAGACGGTATTGATGCACTCGTCAATACAGAATACGGTATGGGTGAAACTGGACAGTCTTATCTTATTGGATCGGATAAATTGATGCGTTCGCAGAGTCGCTTTGAAACTGATAATACAGTTTTGTCAAGGAAGATAGATACTCAGGCTGCGGATAGAGCAATTGGTCAAGAAAAGGGAGTAGCCTTTATTGATAATTTTGAAGGGATTCGAGTTTTGTCAGCATTTGAACCACTTCAGGTGGATGGTGTAAATTATTACATTATAAGTGAAATTCATTCTTCGGAAATCTTAAATGCTGTTTATCAATTGGCATTTCTAATTTTAATTTTTACACTAGCCATCCTCGTGTTAATTTATTTTTATTATTTATGGTTCGCTAATAGGTTATCCTTGCCGTTGCAATTTTTGGCTTATCAGTTCGAACGTTTAAGCAATGGTGAAATCATGCAGTTAAGCGTTAGTAGCAAGGATCATAAAATCTTAGAGGTAGATCGTCTTTCTCAGGCTTCTGATCAGTTAGTAAGTCATTTAAAAGACGTGGTTGTATTCACTAAGTCGATTGGTCAAGGGAAGGTAAACGGACAACTCCATGCGAAAAGTGAGGCGGATGAGTTAACGGCTGCATTATTATCAATGCAAAAGGAGCTGGAAGAGAAGCGTGATGTCGAACGAATACAATCTTGGATGAGCAATGGTAAGAGCCAGTTATCAAATACCTTACAATTTGCCACCTCCCTTAAAGAAGGGCTAGCGGAGAGCTTGAGGTTTATATTAAAAGAAGTAGTAGGAGTAATGGGTGCCATCTACTTTTATGATGAAGAGCAAGATGTAATCCTTTTGAGTTCAGCATATGCTTACAATCGAGTGAAAAAAATTGATCGAGAGTTTAAGCCAGGAATTGGTCTTGTGGGGCAGTGCTTTAAAGAAAGGCAAAAAATAGTTATGACGGAAATCCCCGATCATTATGCTAAAATTACCTCCGCTGTTGGTGAATCAAAACCCAAATGGTTGATGATTATGCCCGCGAAAGTAAATAATGAGATTTATGGAATTATCGAAATCGCAGGCTTAAGCGAGTTTACATCTGAAAAAATAGCCTTTCTTGAAGAATGCTCATCGTTAATTGGGAATTTCATAAGAGCCACCAAAGCTAATGAAACGAATCAACGGCTTCTTCAATTAAGTGAAAAGCAAGCAATGCAAATGAAAGAGCAAGAAGAAGCCATGAGGCAACAGATAGAAGAACTTTCAGCTACTCAGGAGGAGTATAAACGTAATGAAATGGAATATTTGAAGACGATTGAAAGACTGAAGCAGAATATTATTTCTCAATAGCTGTTTATATTTTACTTATTTTTTGTTTGTGAGAAGATTAAGTTTGATCTTTTGTTTTTATTTTGACTAATGCGAGTTTGGCTGTAAAAATATTTTTTTCTTGAATACAATTTAACTGCCTTTCCGCTTGTTTTTACCTTAAATTTCAAAAGAAGTATTATGGTTTGAAAGCATTGAAGGCGCTTTGTAGCTAAGCCAGGGTGAAGCCTTGTGAGAAAAAGAAAGCATGCACTTAGCCTTGAATGGGCGTCATAAGGTAACAAGTTGTGTCTTTGAAAGGCATATATCTATTTATGTAATTATGCAGATAAGCATATTAATAGTTTTAAATCACTGGTATCAGACATTTTCGTGATGATCAAATAATGAATATTGCCCTAAAAATCTTTAAAAGCTCAAATGAGTAATTTACAGCTTATCTTATTGAAATTAATGGTAAGGATGTAGATCATGTCTAATAACATCTTTTTACCCAATTTATTGGGTGCCTTTTTTAGCAATCTTACCTCAATTTTTTAGGTATTCATTTTCCTTTTTTGCCTCCATCGTTAGCCATGAACTGGAGTTTACTATGGATTTGGAGTGTTATATAAAATCAGTAATAAATTTATTATTACTAGGCTATCGTCAATTTTAATTTCTTATCTCTTTGCAAACCTTTTCGGTGGTTTTTTAGGGTAAATTCTTTGCGTATCATAATTTTTATTTGTATATTCCAAATCTTTTGAAATAAAGACCAAAAGATTCCTGATTTTTACAGATCAAAACAATATTGAAAATCAGCGGTTTAGAATAGAGTAGTGTATCTACAAAACTCACCAACAACACAAACAAAAACAAAACATGATTTAATATCATGTCACCAAGTTTAACATTCATCGAAAGGTGAATACAGTAATTTCATAACCTTCACATAAGGTGTTATTGCTGCAGCCAAAATATTCAAAACATACGTTCAGATGAAAGAAAACAACAAACAAGGGCTCTACCGCCCAGAATTTGAGAGTGATGCTTGTGGAATTGGTTTTGTCGCCAACTTAAAAGGTGAGAAGTCGCATAAAATTATCGCCGATGCTATCAATATGCTGCAAAATATGGAGCATAGGGGTGCTTGTGGGTGTGAGCCTGATACTGGAGATGGTGCAGGTGTCCTTTTTCAGCTTCCTGATGAATTTTTCCAAGAGGAGTGTCCTAAACTAGGATTTAATCTACCCCCTTTTGGTCAGTATGGAGTGGCAATGACTTTTTTACCTCCTGAGCAAGATAAAAGAGAAGCATGCCTCGAAATTTTCCAGTCAAATGCTAAAGAACTAGGCTTTAACATTTTAGGTAGTAGACATGTACCAAAAGAAAATAATCAAATAGGTGCAACTGCTCAGTCGGTAGAGCCTATCTGTATGCAGTTTTTTGTTACTCATCCTGATGGTCAATCAGATCCTATGGATTTGGAAAGAAAGCTTTTTGTACTCCGCTCATATACCACTCATAAGGCAAGAAAAGAGATCAAGCAAACTTCAGATTCATTTTACTTCACTTCTTTCTCAAGCAAGACTATCGTGTATAAGGGTCAATTGACTACTTGGCAGTTGAGACCTTATTATAAAGATCTTTCTAATCCAAAATTTAAATCGGCTTTAGCTACTATTCACAGTCGGTTCTCTACTAATACCATCCCTAAATGGAAGTTGGCACAGCCTTTCCGATACATTGCTCATAATGGTGAGATCAATACTATCAAGGGTAACGTAAATTGGATGAAGTCGAAAGAGGCTAGATTTGCCTCTGAACTTTTTACACCTGAAGAGTTTGAAAAAATCACCCCGATTTGTCATCAATCTCGTTCTGATTCAGCCAATTTGGATAATATTATTGAGCTATTGGTGCTTTCAGGAAGAAGTCTGCCCCATGCACTAATGATGGTAATACCTGAAGCATGGGAAGAAGATGATAAAATGCAAGATCCTAAAAAGGCGTTTTATGAGTACCATGCCTCAATTATGGAACCATGGGATGGGCCAGCTTCCATCTGTTTCACCGATGGTGAAATAGTGGGTGCTACTTTAGACAGAAATGGATTAAGACCTTCTCGCTACTGTCTCCTTGATGATGATACGCTTATTATGGCATCTGAAGCGGGTGCACTTAAGGTAGATCAATCAAAAGTCGTTCTTAAGGGTCGATTGAAGCCTGGTCGTATGTTTGTTGCCGATTTAAAGCAGCACCGCATCATCAGCGATGAGGAGCTGAAAAACGATATTTGCTCTCAAAAACCATATAGAGAGTGGCTTACAGCCAATAAGAAACCTTTAGATCAGTTGCCTAAGGTGGCAGGAGAGCCATTGGAGGTTAAAGAGAACGAACTACTCATCAAGCAACAAGCGCACGGCTTCACCTCTGAAGATCTTAAAGAGATCATAAAGCCGATGACAAGCACTTCCAAAGAACCTATCGGCTCAATGGGTGCCGATACGCCTCTAGCTATTCTTTCTGAGCATAGTCAACATATTTCGCATTATTTTAAGCAGCATTTTGCTCAAGTAAGTAATCCGCCGATTGACCCTATAAGAGAACGATTAGTAATGAGTCTTTACACAGGCTTAGGGGTAAAACAAAATATACTCGAAGCAACGCCTGAACACTGTAGGTTGATTCATATTAAACATCCTGTGCTTAAAAACGACCATTTGGCGGCTCTTGTAAATTATAATAAAGATAGCTTCCTGTCACGAAAAATATCGATCACCTTCGATCCTCAAGAACCTAATGGTCTTGAAAAAGGCATTGATAGAATTTGCAATGAAGCAGAACGGGCGGTTAAGGACTCGGTCAATCTTATTTTGCTAAGTGATCGCGACACCTCCTCATCCCTCGCACCAATACCTTCTCTTATGGCTACGGGTGCAGTGCATCATCATTTGATTAAGATTGGGATGAAGACGCAGGCAGCTTTATTGGTAGAAGCAGGAGATGTGCGTGAGACTCAGCATTTTGCTACTTTGCTCGGCTATGGTGCGCATGCGATTAATCCATATCTGACTTTTGAGTCTATAGCAGATTTACACAGAAAAGGTAAATTAGATAAGGGTTTAAGCCTACATGATGCCATAGAGAATTATATCAATGCGATCAATTATGGTTTATTGAAGGTGTTTTCTAAGATGGGTATCAGCACCTTAAAATCCTATCAAGGAGCACAGGTGTTTGAAGCTGTCGGCGTAGGGGCATCTGTAATTGATAAGTGTTTTTATGGCACCGTTAGTCGCATTGGCGGCTTAGACTTTGAGGGTTTTTCAAAAGAGATTTTGACGCGTCATCGATTAGCCTACTACGAAGATTATCGTAATACTTACCGAAGATTGGAAGTAGGTGGCCTTTATCAGTGGAAGCGAAGAGGGGAGTTTCACCTTTTCAATCCGGAGACTATTCACTTACTGCAAAATAGTACCCGCAAGGGGGATTACAATTTATATAAAAAGTACGCTGAGAAGATTAATAACCAAGAGCGGAAGGCATCCACATTGAGGAGTTTGTTGGCCTTTAATTATTCTAAAGCAAGGCCTATTCCGATAGAGGAGGTGGAGCCTTTGGAAGCCATTTTTAAGCGTTTTGCTACCGGGGCAATGTCTTTTGGTTCGATTTCTCACGAAGCTCATAGTACCTTGGCAATTGCAATGAATGCCATTGGTGGAAAAAGTAATAGTGGTGAAGGAGGCGAAGATGAAGCTCGCTTTGCAAGAAAGGAAGATGGCACTTGGGAGTGTTCAGCTATCAAGCAGGTAGCTTCTGGGAGATTTGGTGTATCAAGTTATTATTTGACTAATGCTAAAGAGCTACAAATCAAAATGGCACAAGGTGCAAAACCAGGTGAGGGTGGACAACTTCCTGGACATAAAGTGGATGAATGGATTGGTCGAGTGCGTAATTCTACTCCAGGAGTAGGCTTAATTTCGCCACCACCACATCATGACATTTATTCTATTGAGGATCTCGCTCAGCTCATTTACGATCTAAAAAACGCCAACCGGCAAGCTCGGATTAATGTAAAGTTAGTATCTAAGGCGGGTGTAGGTACCATTGCAGCTGGTGTAGCCAAGGCTCATGCTGATGTGATATTAATTTCTGGACATGATGGAGGTACTGGAGCTTCGCCACTTAGCTCTATACGACACGCAGGAATGCCTTGGGAGATTGGGTTAGCTGAAGCTCACCAAAATTTGGTTAGAAATAATTTAAGGTCACGAGTGACGCTTCAAACGGATGGTCAACTAAAAACAGGTCGAGACCTAGCAGTGGCCGCTTTGCTTGGAGCTGAGGAATTTGGTGTTTCTACAGCCGCATTGGTGACAGAAGGGTGCATCATGATGCGAAAATGCCATCTTAACACTTGTCCTGTAGGAGTAGCAACACAAAACCCCGAACTTAGAAAGCTCTTTACAGGTAAGCCTGAGCATGTGATCAACCTCTTTACTTTCATGGCTGAAGAGTTGAGAGAGATTATGGCTTCCTTAGGTTTTAAAACAGTCAATGAAATGGTAGGTCAGGCATCTTACCTAAAAGAAAATTACGAAGTAGGCAATTGGAAAAGAAGATATATTGACCTGAGTGAGTTGCTTCATGAAGTTAATTCACCATTAGGGGATACTTCATATAAATCAGTGGAGCAAGATCATGGTATAGACAATGTACTTGATTGGCAACTTTTAGAAGAGGCGAAAGATGTACTTGACTTGAAAAAAGATAAAATTAAAGCTGAATTTGAGATTGTCAATACGAAGAGGTCGGTAGGTGCTTTGATCAGCAATGAAATAAGTAAAAAATTTCACAAACCAGGCCTGCCGGAAGATAGCCTTCACTTTGTATTTAAAGGTTCTGCAGGCCAGAGTTTTGGTGCCTTTGCTGCACCTGGCTTGTTTATGGAGCTTATCGGAGAAGCTAATGACTATATAGGAAAAGGCCTGTCTGGTGGTAAAATTGTGGTTTACCCAGAGGAAGGGGTGAAATTTAAACCAGAAGAAAATCAAATAGCAGGAAATGTATGTCTTTATGGTGCTACAGCAGGTCATGTCTATCTCAATGGTATGGCTGGTGAGCGATTTGCAGTAAGGAATTCTGGTGCCGAGGCAGTTGTAGAAGGTGTAGGTGATCATGGCTGTGAGTATATGACGGGTGGTCGAGTGCTGAACATTGGAAGTATGGGTAAAAACTTTGCCGCTGGTATGAGTGGAGGTATAGCCTATCTATTGATAGAAAATGAAGAGGAAAAGCAACTCATTAATCCTGAGATGGTAGATTTAGATCCGCTAGATGAGCAAGATGAGCAATGGATTCAATCACGTCTTCAGCAGCATATCGACTATACAGGTAGTCCAAGAGCACAGCAGGTATTAAGCAATTGGCAGTACTACCACTCTTTGTTTGTCAAGGTATTTCCTAGAGAGTATAAGGCTATTTTGCAGAAAAGTGCAGCAGAGCAAGCTGCAAAGTCTGTAGCAAGCAATTAATTTTTTGATAGAAAGGGATATTTACATCATTTTCATCAAAAAGACAGATGAAATGCATTTAGAAAAGAAGAAAATTGAAAAAATATGGGAGCGAAAGAAGGATTTTTAAAATATAACCGTGAGTTGCCACCAAAGAGGGCACCGAAGTTAAGAATCAACGATTTCAAAGAAATATATGAGCCTTTTTCAGAAGAAAAGCTAGTTACTCAAGCAGCAAGGTGCATGGATTGTGGAGTTCCATTTTGTCATAGCGGTTGTCCGCTTGGTAATAACATTCCCGAATTCAATGATGCGGTTTACAATAAAGATTGGAAGCTGGCTTATGATATTTTGGACAGCACGAATAACTTCCCCGAGTTTACAGGAAGAATATGCCCTGCGCCCTGCGAGAGCAGTTGTGTATTAGGGATCAATAAACCACCTGTTACGATAGAGAATATTGAGAAAAATATCATTGAGGAGGCTTTTAAAAGAGATATTGTTCAGGTGAGAAAGCCTGAGAAGCGGTTATCTCAAAAGGTAGCTGTGATTGGCTCTGGTCCTTCTGGCTTAGCTGCGGCTGATCAATTAAATAAGGCTGGATATCAGGTGACTGTTTATGAGAAAAATAGCCAAGCTGGTGGTTTGTTGAGATATGGTATTCCAGATTTTAAGTTAGAGAAATGGGTAGTAGAAAGAAGGATTAACCTCATGGAACAAGAGGGTGTCAGCTTTGTATATAATACCAATATCGGTAAAGATATCAGCGGAGCTAAAATTATGGAGGAGTTTGATGCTGTAGTTTTAGCCTGTGGTGCAGAAAAGCCTCGTGACCTGCCAATAGATGGTAGAGATGCTAAAGGAGTACACTTTGCTATGGACTTTCTTACTTTACAGAATAGAAAAGTAAGCAATGAATGGACAGAGAGTTTTGATATTTCTGCTGCTGGTAAAGATGTAATTGTAATTGGTGGTGGTGACACAGGAGCTGATTGTGTAGGGACAAGTAACCGTCAGGGTGCAGAATCGGTGACGCAGATAGAATTACTAGAAAGGCCACCTGAAGAAAGAAGCGAGGATAATCCATGGCCACAGTGGCCAATGATTTTGCGGACCTCAACCTCACACGAAGAGGGCTGCGATAGAAAGTGGGCGTTGATGACCAAAGCGTTTGTAAAAGACGATGAGGGTAACTTATGTGGAGTAAAGACGGTAGAGGTAGAGTGGAAAAAAGATAAAAACGGTAAAATGGGAATTAAAGAAATACCCAATACCGAGAAGGTGCTTCCTTGTCAGTTAGCTTTATTAGCGATTGGTTTTGAGCATACTATTTATGAAGGTTTGGTAGAGGAACTTGCCTTGGCTCGTGATGACAGGGGTAATGTAAAAGCAAGTGAAGTGCAGTATCAAACTAATATTAAAAAAGTGTTTGCAGCGGGAGATATGAGAAGGGGTCAATCTTTGGTCGTTTGGGCGATAGCAGAAGGTAGAGAGGCCGCTGCTCAAGTAGATACTTACTTGTCCTCGGAGAGTTTCTTGGAAAAAAGGGATGAATCTTTTTATGCTACCAAAGCGATCTGATGAAATAAAAAGTTATTGTATGGATAGGTTTGGTCAAATTTTGCAAATTTTTATCCACAAAAATCTAATGATTAGATTTTAAGTGAAATTTATATGTTTGCTTTATGCTATTGACTTTTATATCAAGATAAAAAGGCTTCAAGAAATTGAGGTCTTTTTTATTGACTGCCTAATAAATAGCCGTTTAAACAACGATTGATTAGCAGGTGTCTTTATTGATTTACCGCTAGTCAACTTTTCATAAAAAAGTTATGACTTTAACGTAATTCTAGCGTAGGTTGTAGACTATTGAAAATATTCCATTCGTTAGGTGAAGGGTTTTTAAGTTTGTAATTTTGGGATTTCAAATGAGACAATAAAATATTCACTTCAACTTTTTCTTTATCCTTTATTTGTAAGATATTGTAAAATAGGATTTTGTGATTATATTAGCAACTCATAAAATATTTGTGTAGTAACAATTTATTATGGCAAGAATAAAATATTACTATGATACTGATTCGTGTAAATACGAACGTGTTAAAGTAACAAAATGGGATATCTTCCTTAATAGCCTTGGTTTTCTTACGCTCGCCTTTGCGATGTCAATCGTTATATTGTTGGTTTACAGCAATTACTTTGATTCACCCAAGGAGGCAATGCTCAAGAAAGAAAACGAAGAGCTTAATCTATATTATGATATTTTAGAAAAGGAACTTAGGAGCATGACGGAAATGATTTCCGTGCTTCAAGATCGAGATGAGAATATTTATCGTGTAATCTTTGAAGCAGATGCCATTCCCGCCTCAATAAGAAATGCGGGTGTTGGAGGAGTTGATCGGTACAAAGGACTTTTAGATAAACGCTTAGAGCGGGAAGACTTGATCGTCAAAAACTTCCAAAAGATTGACAAGTTAAAAAAGCAGATGTATATCCAGACAAAGTCTTATGATGATATACTCGACATGGCTCAGGAGAAGGAGAAAATGCTCGCTAGTATCCCGGCCATACAGCCTATACACAACAAAGAGCTTACACGCCTTGCCTCAGGATTTGGCATGAGAATGCATCCAATTCACAAAATAAGAAAAATGCATACGGGTGTTGACTTTTCAGCCCCAAGGGGAACTCCTATTTACGCTACTGGTGATGGTACCGTCGTTAGAATTAGAACAGACTTTGGGGGATATGGTAAGCATATCGAGATTGATCATGGCTTTGGATTTAGAACGCTTTATGCACATATGCAGGAGTTTGACGTGAAAATAGGCCAATCTGTAAAAAGAGGTGAAATGATTGGTAAAGTTGGTAATACAGGTAGTTCAACTGCACCGCATCTTCACTATGAGATTATTAAAGACGGTAGAAAGGTAAATCCTGTTCATTACTTCTTTCAAGATCTTAATGAGGAAGAGTACGACATTATACTCAAGCTTGCTTCTGAAGAAAATCAGTCGCTATCATAATCCTTTAGATATTAATTAATTATGAAAAACCGGATTTTTTCCGGTTTTTTTATTTAAAGTTATGCTTGATCATTCGATCCTAAGTGCCTAAATTAGTGGGGAATTATAACAAGTAGCTGTGCCATACAAAGAGAAAGTAATTGAGAAGAAATACTTCACCATTGGTGAAGTAGCAGAGCAATTTGGTGTTGCCACCAGTCTGATCCGTTTTTGGGAATCAGAGTTTGATATTATCAAACCTAAAAAAAATAGAAAAGGTAATAGGCAGTTTACAAAAGAGGATATTCAGAATGTAAAACTGATTTATCATCTAGTAAAAGAGAAAGGTTTTACACTTCAAGGAGCTAAAGATTTCATCAAAAACAACAAAGATGAAACCATGAATCAAATTGAGATGATTGACTCGCTCAAGAAATTAAGATCATTCCTCAAAGAAATCCGCAACACTATTTGATACACCAATGCTTAACCATGAGGAGGCTTTTTATCATCTTGCCCTTTCATATACCCCTGGTATTGGGAAAATCAATTCAAAAAACCTGATCAGCTATTGTGGCGGTGCTAAAAGTATTTTTGAGGTAAGCAAGGAGAAGTTTTTGAAAATTCCTGGAACTGGAGCTAAACTTTGGGAGGGTATTCAGTCGAAAGAAGCAAGAGTAAAAGCCGAAAGAGAAATTGATCTTGCCATCAAAAAAAACATTAAGTTTACCTATTTTACTGCGTCCAATTTCCCCAAAAGGCTGAAAGAAATTCCTGATAGTCCGATATTTTTATTCTATTTCGGGAACTTTGATTTTAATCCACCTAGAGCTGTTGCTATAGTTGGTACTCGAAGTATTACTAATTACGGCAGAGAGGTGACAGAAAAATTAGTAAGCTTTTTGCAGCAATATAATGTGCAAATTATTTCAGGTCTTGCCTATGGTGTTGACATAGTTGCTCATCGTAAGTGTGTTGATTTAGGCATACAAAATATAGGCGTATTAGGCTCAGGGGTAGATAAGATCTATCCGCTAGCACATAAAGATACTGCAGTAAAGATGGTGAAAAACGGAGGTCTAATCAGCGAAAAGCCCTTAAACACCAAGCCTGAAAGCTTTCACTTCCCAGAAAGAAATAGACTAATAGCCGGACTTTCCGATGCAGTAGTCGTAGTAGAAGCTTCTAAGAAAGGTGGCGCATTGATTACAGCCAATTTAGCCAATGACTATCATAGAGAAGTTTTCGCTATTCCCGGCCCCATTACAAGCGAATATAGCGAAGGCTGCAATATGCTTGTAAAGCACTTAAAAGCACATATCGTTACTCGGTTCTCAGATATTTCTGAATGTATGAACTGGGATCAAAAACAAGACCTCGCGGCTCAAAAGACCAAGAAAAACATTGTTCAGCAACAGTTAACGCATGAGCAAAAAATACTCATTTCAGCCTTTGACTACAATGCGCAACTTCATATTGACCAAATCGCCTGGAAGACTGGCTTCAATACCAATAAAACAGCCGCTTTACTACTAGAACTTGAATTTTTAGGAATAGTAAAAGCACTGCCAGGGAAGCAATTTTCTTTGGTGTAATATTCAGATAAAAATACCTGTTGGTGTCTACTACTGTTTTTTCACTTATAGATTAGAAAAAAGTAGTTAAAACCAACAGGTAGAATTCAAACCTTACTTAGACTCTTTTAGAAACTTACGAATATCATCAGTAAATTGCTCTAGTGATGGCTTATGGATATACATCATATGCCCAGCCTCGTAATAGGTCATACTTATATTGTCCTTAAATGCTTCATTGAGAAACATGTGGTCGAAAGTATACTCTGTGGCAAAGTAAGGCGTAGCCAAGTCATAGTAACCATTGGTCACAATTACTTTCAGAGATGGGTTTTTATGAATGGCCTGCCTCAAGGTCTGTGAGTTGTTCAAAAACTGATTTTGCACGTTGTTGTAATTCCAAGGCCTTACTCGACCTGTAAGAATCTCATAAGGTAGATCATCTTTCTTCACTTTTAAATTGTCGTGAAGGTGCTGATGGATGGCCGCAGTATAAGGGCCAAAGATGGCAGCATTATAGCTAGGATCGTATTCGTATCTTTCGCCAGCATTATCATAATCAAAAGAGGTGATTCTACCATCTAGTCGGCCTACCGTGATGCCTTCATCCCTGCGTAATTCCTTTACAAATCGCTGAATATTGATACGTAGATGTGCGCTTTCCAACCACTCTTCGCTCAGTCCAGTGAATTCACTCAGCTGTTTTTGGATTTTTTTATAGTCATCCCCTTTCAAGCGGTCGCCTTTCATTAGCGCAACAGTATAGTCCTCTTCTGCAAACTTTTCTACTTCATCTAAAAAAGGTCTAAGTTCAGGATATTTGTTCTTATCTATCTTATCGTGGTACCAAGCGATGGCAGCGTAGGTCGGAAGAAAAAGTGAGTAGGGTAGTTCATTGCCATCTGTGAAGTAGGCAGTCTGAAAATTCAAGATCGCAGAAATCAGCATCATCCCGTTGAGATACATCCCATATCTATCTTGCAGGTATCCGGAAAGTCCAGCCGCTCTCGTGGTGCCGTAGCTTTCACCTGCAAGAAACTTAGGTGACGACCATCTTCCCTCTTGGGTAGTATATTTTCTAATGAAGTCACCTACTATTTGAATATCCTCATTATAGCCCAAAAACTCTTTTTTGCTCACCCCCTGTGCTGGTCGGCTATACCCTGTTTCAATAGGGTCAATAAATACCAAGTCGGTCTCATCGAGCCATGTATACTCATTGTCCACGATCTCAAAAGGAGGCTTAGTTTGATCACCTTTTTCTGTCATCACTACTCTTTTTGGTCCTAATGCGCCCATGTGCAGCCATACTGAAGATGAACCAGGTCCACCATTAAAAGCAAAGGTAACTGGACGATTAGTATCTACTTTATCTCCCTTAGTATAAGCCATGTAAAACACTTTCGCACGCGAATAGCCATCCTCATCACGGATGATCATGTGTCCAGCCGTTGCTGTGTAATTGATCGTACCCGATGGAGTACTTACTTTGTGGGTGGTTACAGATACCTCAGGGTCTTCTTCTTTGATCTTATCATGGTCTTGAGCGAATAGCCCAAAAGGCACTATAAGTGCCAATATCAATAAATAATTTTTCATGCTATATAAATTTTGATTCATTTAAAGTTGAATGCTTTTGGATTATTTTTTAATGCTTTTTATCTCTAAGGCCTTATAATTATTTAAAGAGCAAGGCGCTTGCTATTTTTTCCGTAAAAGCTCATTTAAGTTTCATGCTGGGGTCGTATTTTTATTTTTTGCGTGGGATGAGGACCTAAGCAATCTTTTTTTGCATTATTCTATCTTAGTTGTATATGGCCCCTTGTTATTTGTTCATTTCAAATAGATCACTTTCCAAAATAAAAAGTGATAGAATATAGATGAGTTCTATCACTTTTAGTTTTCATATACTTGGTATTGCAATTTCTTATCAGATGCTACTGTTGATTCTAATAAGCTAGTAGCGCTTTCATTTTTTCTTTTACCTTTTCAGGGTTTGGAAGCATATCTGCCTCTAGGCTTGTATTAAGCGGAATGGCCGGTAAACTCTTTGAACCAATCGTGCAGATAGGTGCATCGAGATGCTCAAATAATTGAGAGGCGATTCTACCCGCAAGCGATTCAGCAAATGAATTTAAAAGAGGTTCTTCAGTCAGAACCATTACCTTATTGTGTTGCTTCACTTTCTGGCTTATGGCCTCCCAATCTACTGGATGGATGGTCCTTAAATCAAGTACCTCTACCTTGCCTTCAAAGCTTTTAGCGGCGGCAAGTGACCAATATACCCCCATACCGTATGTGATCACTAGTATGCTTTCTCCATTCTCAATATTTTCCTCATCTGCAGATAGTCGGCTGAGAGCTTTACCAAATGGAATTACATAATTCTCATCTGGTTCAATGGTTTTTGCCTCTAGTGTACCAGGTACTTTAGACCAATAAAGGCCTTTGTGCTCGAGCATAACCACAGGATTGGGGTCGTAAAAGGCTGATTTCATTAATCCTTTGATGTCGGCTGCAGTAGATGGGTAGGCTACTTTTATCCCTCTGATATTGGCCAAGGTAGACTCTACTGATCCGCTATGGTAAGGACCACCACCACCATAAGCGCCGATAGGTACTCTTATTAATGATTGAACAGGGAATTGTCGATTAGAAAGTGCATAAGACTTCGCCAATTCAACGACTAACTGATTCATACCTGGCCAAATATAATCGGCAAATTGAATTTCTACGATGGCTTTTGCACCTACTGCAGATACACCCGCTGTAGATCCAATGATGTAAGCCTCTTGGATCGGCGTATTGAATACGCGCTCATCGCCATATTTTTTGGCGAGGTTAGCGGCTTCTCTAAATACACCACCTAGTTGACCACCTACATCCTGACCATAAAATAGGCTTTCTGGATGTTTGGACATGATTTCATCAACCGCATGCAAGGCAGCATCCACCATCACTACCTTTTCACCTCCTTTAGGTGATCTTTCGCCTTTTTCTTCGGTGATGGGACTCGGTGCAAATTCATCATCTTCTTCTAAAAGCAAATCGGGTTCATCGGCATCTAAAGCTTTCTGATAGTCTAGCTCTACTTGATGTTTGGCTTCATCAGCAATTTGAATTAATTCGCTTTCATCCACGCCGTAGTCAAGAAGTCTCGACCTAAGCAGTGGAATGGGATCAGTTTGGCTATGTTTCTCTAAATCCTCATCCCCACGGTACCACTCTTTTCTTACACCACTAGTATGGTGACCAAGCAGCGGACAAGTAGCATGCACAAGGATGGGAGCTCTATTTTTTCTTACGTAGTCGAATGCGTCCTTCATCCCACGAAAAGAGTCTTCAAAATCGTGCCCTTGGACACGCATTCTTTTTAATCCCGGAAAGCCTGCGGCAAAGTCATAAGCATCCATAGCGCGCATTTCTTTACCTGTAGCCGAAATGCCCCACTCATTATCTTGCACGAGGTACACGATCGGCAACCGCTTCAAAATCGCCATCTGCATTGCCTCTGAGACCTCACCTTCAGTCATAGCGCCATCACCAATCGAACAAAGCACAACAGCCGGCTCATTCTTGGTTAGGCCTTGTGACTCAAGATAAGCGATACCTTGCGCCATACCTGTCGCCGGAATGGCCTGCATGCCTGTAGCACTACTTTGATGGGGTATGGTAGGGAATCCTTCTCTTTTTAGCGAGGGATGAGAATAGTAGGTGCGTCCCCCAGAAAAGGGGTCATCTTTTTTAGCCATCAGTTGACACATGAGCTCGTAAGGCTGCATACCTATACCTAAAAGGATAGACTCATCTCGATAGTATGGCGAAGCAAAATCATGAGCTTTGAGCTGAAAGGCTGAGGCTAGCTGTATAGCTTCATGACCCCTAGAGGTGCTATGCACATATTTGCTGCAAATCGCTTTATTTTCTTCGTACAAATGCGCCATGCTTTCAGCAGTACACATTAATTTATAGGCTTCTTTTAGAATCGATAGATCGATTGGTGATTTTTTGGATTGAGAAGTTGCACTTTTTTTCATGGCGTACTAATGTTTGTTAGCTTTTGTATAAAAGTAATACAATCGATTGCATTCTGCAATTTTTATATGTTTCTTATCTCAAAAACGATGATAAGTGGTACTGGGTTATTGCAGCCAAAAAGTAGATCAATAAATATATCAAAGGGCAGTAACTAGTGTTGAAAAATAGTCTTACTTAATTACTCTAACTAAAATAACTCAGAAGAAAAGAGCAATCTATGCAAAAGAAGTTGACTGACTAAGATTTAATTTTAGCCATTTCTCTTTTAGCATCTTTTTCTTTCAAGCTTTGTCGCTTATCAAAAAGTTTTTTTCCTTTGGCTAGCACTACCTGCACTTTAGCTAGGCCTCTATCATTGATATATATTCTAGATATGATGATAGTAAGACCCTTTTCTTCAGCTTTCTTTTCTAGTTTTTCGAGTTCTTTTCTGTTGAGAAGAAGCTTTCTTGTTCGAGTAGCCTCGTGATTATAATGTCCACCTTGAGTATAGGGGGATATATGCATACCACTTACAAATAGCTCATTGCTTTTGAAGTAACAATAAGCATCAGTAAGATTAACCTTACCCTCACGGATACTTTTTATTTCGGTGCCTCTCAAAACGATACCCGCTTGATAGGTGTCCAAAAACTCGTATTGAAAAGACGCTTTCCTATTTTTGATTGAAATATTTTTTGCAAATCGCTCTTTTGCCATCTATTTATCTTTCTTTTTTATACTCTCAAAGTGAGTATTGATTTGATCTTTCTTAAAAATTTTCTGTCCGGTTTTACCTTTAGCTATCAGTCGCTCATTGACTTTAGCTTCAAAGATACAATGGATTTCCTTTTCATCTGGCGAAAGGTACGATATGCTGGCTGTAAATTGAACCGTTTCACCTTCAAATGCTGGTGAATAATGTTTTACTTCTAGAAAGGTGCCTATTCCTTCCTCTTTAGATGACTTCATGTCAAGAACGAATTGCCTACAGCACCACTCTGCATCTCTTCCCAATGAAAAAGTACTATAAACTCGATGTACCACCTTCCCGTGAAACTGAGCAAAATCTTCTTCTTTTACCTGGTGTTGATAATATTTTGCTTCCATATTTTATTCAGTAGATCTATCTATACTATGTTTAAGCATTAATCTTTATTTAGCAAATGCTTAAAAAATTCCAAGACATTGAAAATCATATTTGGTTTTAAGATCTTAGTCTTTCAAGCACATAGTTTAATGCAAAAGTGGCTAAACCTGTCAATTAAGATTGCTCGATCCGAAAATTGTAAGCTTAGCCCTAAGCATTATCGTACTTTACGATTTGTAAATGGTAATTGGTGTTTACATAAAAAACTTAAAAGATTAAAATAGGCTACTTGATGTTTATAATATTTTTATCTCTGTCAACAATCTACGCCCCAAAGCTTATCCCGCCATGAAATCACGATACAGCGGGAGAATTTATTTTGCAAGCCCTACTTAAGGTCTTCTTGTTTAGTATTTTGTGGAATAAACCAAAACAAACATTTAAGAATGTTGAAAGTCTAAATAAAGTGCGATAAGTTTCGACTGTGCCCTCATTCCAAATAAAATAAAGTGAATCTTCAATTTTTGTCGTAAAACCTTTTCCGTTTTGCTAACGAGTTCGGATAGTTTTTGGATATTAGTCGGTCTAGAAATAAACTTCCTGTAATAGTAATTCCTATCATAAAGATAAATAAGGTCAGATTTTTCCAATGACTAAAGATGACGGCAATAAGGATAAAAAATATTTGTACACCAATAAGGATCAATACGGTCTTTTTGTGTGAGTTGCCGAGTCTCATAATAAGATGATGGACGTGCATTTTATCTGGTGCGAAAGGTGACCTTTTGCGATAAATTCGCGAAATGAATACCTTACTAGTATCCCAAAGCGGAATGGCAATAATGGCAATAGCCGCACCTACACTTGACTGAAAGTGAAAAGGTATTTCTGGGTTTTTGTAGTTAAAATCAATAAAGTGAATGGTGATGTAAGTTAGAAGGAATCCAATAAAAAGGGATCCAGTATCACCCATAAATATTTTTGCAGGCTCCCAGTTATACACTAAAAATCCGGCTAAACTACCACACATGATGAAGCAGACCACTGCAAGAAAATAAGCCTCATTGACAGTGAAATAGATGCTGTAAAATGTAAAAATGACTAAGGCAATAGAACTAGCAAGACCGTCCAAGCCGTCAATTAAATTAAAAGCATTGATAATAACGAGGAAAACAAAAATGCTTAAAGCATACTGCACCATGAAGTGCATTTCATAAACATAGAATAAACCATAAAGCGACTCAAGCTTGGCTCCTGAGAAATTAACCACTAAAAAAGCGGCTAATATTTGGATGATTAGTTTGTTTTTTGGTTTCATAGGCACTATATCATCTCTTAACCCCATGATCACCATCAGAGATAAGCTTAGGATGAGATAGCGAGCATCCGTGGTAATAATTTCAGGACTCCAAATTAAGAAGCTGATAATAAACGCCACGAAAATGGCTATTCCCCCCATACTGGGAGTGAATTTTTTATGGATTTTTCTACCCCCTGGCATATCCACTATCTTTTTTTCTTTCAAAAATTTTATGACGGGTGGAATGAGGATAAAGCATAAAATATATCCTGATAAAAATGCCCATGGTAAGGTATATAGCATAGGGAAATTATAGCAATTATTACGGGTAGATCATTTTTTTGATAGAAAACAAATATAATACATTATTACAAGATATATGAGTAGTTTATCCATGTTGTTGGATAAAATGCTCTTAGGAAGTATGTATGTCTTAGACCTTTCAGACAATATTAATTAATTTAATTATTGGATTTCTGGATTCATATATTCCATATTATGCATATCCGCTTGTTTGCATCTTAAATTTCAAAGGAAGTACTAAGTTTTA
>JAFIEW010000070.1 GCA_020832375.1 Cyclobacteriaceae bacterium | reverse complement strand
CGAGCTCTTGGGTAGCGATTTGTCGCAGGCGAGTCTCTGCAGACTGTAAGCTTCGAGGTAGGTAAACGTAAACTGCAATCAATAAACTTTGATTAACGAAGAGCCTCATATACCTAATTGATACGAGCTCACACCTTTTTTAATTATTAACTATGAAGACGATTCAAGAGACAGTTTTTTCAGGAAGGCTTGATATTATACTTTAATTTTTCCCTATAAAATATCAATACTACTCGCTTCTATTACAAAAAGAAAGGAATAGAATCGATTTTATAGTAACTTTCGGGTTCAAAATGCAGTCTATTGCATAAGCAAGAAATAAAGTCTTGCTACCAAAAACCAAGTAGCTGTACAATGCACCTATAGATAAAATGAAACGTCACCCCAAGCTAATCCCTTTATCACGTGAGCACCACGAGCTGTTACTATTGGCACAGCTATGCAAAAAAGACGCTCCACCTTATCGGGGAATGCCGGAAGATTATGAAGGTAAACTAGCTTTTTTACTGGGAAAACAGATTGATAGCTTATCATCTCACCTTAAAAAAGAAGAAAAAGACCTTTTCCCTATCTTACAGAAGCTCTCAGCCCAAGGTAGGGAGTATGCAGATACTTTGTTAGAACAGCATAAGAAGATAGAAGAGAAAATTGCCGAATTGAAGCGATATCCTTCTATGGACTTGCTCGATGCTTTTGGCTATATGCTCGAGTACCATATCCGATGTGAGGAAAGAATTGCCTTTGTCTACCTTCAGGAGCATGCCCATGAAGATGAATTTCAAAAGTTAAACTTCGAATAATCATATATATATGTCTTACAAGAATGACCTAATCCTTCGCGCAGCTCGCGGAGAAAAAACAGAACGTACTCCCATTTGGATGATGCGTCAAGCGGGTAGGGTGCTACCCGAGTATCGCGAAGTACGCTCAAAAATGAAAGACTTCATTGAGTTTGTAAAAACACCCGAGCGTGCTGCCGAGGTGACCATACAGCCTATCGACTATTTCGATGTGGATGCGGCCATCATTTTCTCTGATATCTTGACGATACCTGAGGCAATGGGGCTTCCTTACGAGATGGTTGAGAAAAGAGGGCCTATATTTCCAAAAACCATCAGTGCAGCCGCTGACCTCAAGCACGTAAAAGTAGCTGATGCCGAAAGCGACCTTGGCTATGTAGGTGAGGCAATTAAAATCACGAAAAAAGAACTTGATGGTAGAGTGCCACTAATAGGCTTTGCCGGCGCACCGTGGACCATCTTTGCTTATATGATTGAAGGCAGTGGGTCTAAAAACTTCTCAAAAGCCAGAGCCTTCCTCTTTCAGGAAAACAAAGCTGCGCATCAGCTTATGGACATGATCACTGAAAGCACCATCGCTTACCTTAAAATGCAGATTCGATCTGGAGCTGACATGGTGCAGGTTTTCGATTCATGGGCCGGCGTATTGAGCCCAGCACTTTACACCGAATTCGGTATGCCGTATATTCAAAAAATCTGCAAGGCCATACCTGAAGTACCGGTAACGGTATTTGCAAAAGGCGCCAACTGGGACTTTGCTGAGCTCAATGAGCTTGACTGCCAAGTCATCGGCCTCGACTGGAACTTAAAAGTAGATGAGGTGAGAAAGCATATAGCAGGTAAAACCCTGCAAGGCAATCTCGATCCCGCAGTGCTTTATGCACCCGATCAAGAGGTAGTCCTTCACACCCAACGCATGATGCGCAGCTTCGAGGGCCAGCCTCATATCGCCAACCTTGGTCATGGCCTCTATCCTGACCTGGATAGGCGAAAAGCAAAGCTCTTCGTAGAAACCGTAAAAAACTACGGTAAGTAATCTAGCCTAAAGCCAACCCCATTTCACGAGGTTGGCTTTTTTTTTGCGTGGAATGAGGGGGCAAGGAGAGCTTGGCTCTTAGATAGAACCTTTCACCCAAATGCACAACATCATGCCAAGGCCAGCTTGAAAAGTAGATGTTTGGCTCATTTGTAAAAAGATGAATGATCGGATAGTAAGTGAATGGTTAACTAATGCCTGCTTGAAAAGTCCCAAGTACTACAGATTCGAGGCGGCACAAGCTTCGCTTGTCTTATTTGATGGGAAAAATGATTTATTTCAAGAACCTTATTTTAAGCTTTATAATCTTTTTTCAAATAAATACCACTTACGATTTACGATTCACAAATTACGATAATGCTTGGGGCTAAGCTACAAAATGTCGATCTAAGACATTTTGGTGCAAGCATTTTCACTATTTTTGCTTAAAAACTATGCACTCAAACAAATAAGGTTTAGACTTTATAGTTTATTTATCAACAATTTAGCTGTTTTTAAGCAGACCCTAACTAATTCATTTTGATAAAAGTCTCTTCGTTTCCTCGCGATACTTTCGACTAATAGGCAACTCTTGATTGGCAAGCCTCAGGCTATCCGAAGAGAAAAAAGTGACATGATGCTTATTAACAATATAGGATCTATGTATCCGAATAAAATGATCCGGTAGTATTGCTTCAAGCTTACTGATCCTTTCTTTGGTGGGATATTCTTGGTCTTGAGTGTGAACCTTCAGGTAGTCAGAAAGACTTTCTATCCAGAGTATTTGTGGTAAATCAATGCTTACTTGTTTTCTGTTGACTCGGATTAGTAATGTATCTTGTTGATTTCGTACTAGCTGCGCTGCAAGGGAGTTTTTCTCTTTTCTTTCTTGATCTAAAAGCCAAAAAGTACGAATAAACCCAAGGGCTAAAACAATGAGGAAAAGCAAAACCGTAAGAGAAATGACATTGACAGAAAGTGCTGCAAGTCCTTCATATTGATAATTGGTCAAATAGATAAAGGCCAGCGTAATCACAATCATGGCCAAATACAGTCCTACAACAAAGGTATAGGCTGAGTAGAGGTAGAATCTAAATTTGTTTTCTTGATAAAAAAATTGAGGTACCAAATAGTAGTGATAAAAATAAGCCATTGCGGTAGCAAAAGGCAGCTAAAGTAAAAAGCTTTGATATATTCAGCTTGAGTACTACCAAATAAGAGGCTTAATGCGATTAACATTCCAAGCCAAAAAATAAGATGACGTTCTATATTTTTCATAGGCAACTGAAGTGATTATTAAAATTTTGCTGTCAAAGAAACCATGCTGAATAAGCACTTTTTATAAAAGCCTATCTGGCATTACTGAAACTCTAAATTGCGAAAAAAATCAGCTAAATTCACTGCATTTAGTCATTTGTCGACAGATGACTTATTTAGAGCTGGATTCTACCTTGTCCAACTTTAAGAGTGAGCGCATCTTGCAGCATCACTAAAACAATACAATTATGATGAATTTATTTGAAATGGGGGGCACTTTATTTATGAGCCTTCTCACGCTTGCTCTCATTGGTATGTTGACAACGGCTTTTTTCACAGGTATAAGATCAGTGAAGGCTGTTCCATCAAAATCAGGCCAGCTGAGATTAATCAAAGAGGTTGGGCTGTTTGCCCTTATTCTCGGTATATTAGGCCAGTTCATAGGCCTCTACGCTGCCTTTGAAGCTATTGAAATCGCTGGCGATGTACCTCCAACCTTGCTAGCTGCGGGACTAAAAGTGTCCTCTATCACCACCATTTATGGCTTGCTCATTTACTTACTTTCCTTGCTGATCTATTTTGGCCTGAATTGGAAAATAAATCGTGCTGAAACTGTCATTTAATTTTTAGAATCAAAAGACCTATTTCAATAAGAAAGGTCTTTTGGTTCTTTGACAACTTAATTTTTTATCAATTTAAAAATTAATAGTGTCCAATAGCTTACTCATTTGACTTATTTTCGAAAAAGAGATTGACACTCTTCTTCCTTAATTCCGCCGGCAAGTATGGTTTTTCTGTCCATGGCTTTAGCTACTTCTTGAGCCGAAATGAGGATTTGAGGCATGACTTTACTCAAAAAAGAAATATCTACGCCATAAGCCACTAGCGGTATTTTGCTCCACATGATTGCAGCCATACACATAGGACATGGCTCTGCAGTGCTCAGCAAGATTAAATCAGCGGCATCCTCTTTGCCATACTTTTGGTAGTAGGACTCCAAGGCATTCATCTCGGCATGATGGATAGGACCGTCTTTTGATGTTGTATTGACTGCAAAGGCAGACCGCTCTATAAGGGGGTTGATCACCACCGCTGAGAAAGGGGATGATTTTTTTCGTGCGTATGCAATCAGCAACTCCATCTGTTGGCTGATATAATCCGAGTTTTTAAAGAAATCAATGCTTTTTTTCATAATAACTGCTGTGCCCGACTTAATGATGCTTGATTGAGATGAACAGTACTTAATAACTTTCTGTTTTAAAGAATCGATTTATTGTTAGGAGTTGATGAAGTTTGCTAACCAAAGAGAGAGACTCAACGATATTAAATGTTAGTATTTTTTCTTAGAGAATGATTATGCAACAAAAAAGCTCGGCAATTACCGAGCTTTTATTATTATTTCAAGATATAGCGTATGCTCAAGCTACCGTCAAGGAAGCCACCTCCAGAATGATTCAAATAAAAATGAGGTACTATGTCTAAGCTTACGGTAATGGGTACATCTGGAATTTTATATTCTAATCCACCGATACCAACAATACCAAAGGCTGTTAGTGATTCGCCTCTATCGTAGAAAGTATAACATCGAGGATTGTTTGGATCGTTACATCGACTACCGAATCTATAAAAGGTTCTAGCGTTATAAGAAGCCACTCGTGCTCCCACACCATATACCCAAGTTAAACCATCTACATCTAAAGCCCTTGGAGAATGCCATTGTAACATTCCAGTCAATGAAAGTCCACTCCACCTTGAGCCAACGACTCCTTCTACAGCCATGTTGCTATTTAAAAAGTGCTTAATAGAAACGCCGGATGTAAAACCACCTCTTAGACCAATTGCCGTTTGATAATCAGTAGCCTGAGATGTAACACTTCTTGAACTCGAAGAGCTAGTATTTGAATTTGCACTAGATCCCGAATTGTTACTAGAGCTTCTTGCTAGTGATTTGCTGTTTTTTACTGGATCATCAACCAAAAATGACTGGTGGATGTATCCTTTTTTTCCGTTTGCCTCTACCTCTAGCCAGTCACCATCGGTACTAAGCACCGTGACTGGAGTATTTTGAGATAATTTCTCAACAATATTGTAATCTGTTCCTCCCCCTGCCCTTAGGTTTACGCCAGAAGAAGAAGCCACATATTTTGGATTAGCTGACAATATCCCTGCGAAAAATAAAAAAACGAGAAGCGAAAAAATACTTTTTGATTTTAGCATGTAGTTTTTGTTTAGTGATTAAAAGTTACTTAAATAGGATGTTCATCTATAATACAAATTTGATCATTTTCAATGAATATTCTACGCTCATTAGGCTTAATGGTTAAAATCCGGCTGTAGATATAAATAAGGGTATTATAAAGTGTAATATTTTAATGGTAGCTGATGTGATAAAAATAAAATAGAAGTATTGCTAATGAGCATAATTTAGACCACTGAAATATTTTGAAATATTTAGTACTGAAAGGAACAAAACCAAGAAGTCAATAGTATTTATCTACACCACTGATAGCAATACTATTTTTTGAATCAAAAAGATCTACAAAATTAATTAGTCTGTAAACATTTTGTGACAGTGCTCGTTTGTCGCTTCAAGAAAATAGGTTTATTCAAAATAAATATATGATGGTTAACATTAATTCAATCAATAATATAGCTCAAACCGATAAATATCAAATACTAATCAACCCCCTTAGAAATAGAGTTTTTGTCCAAATCAAAGGACTTTGGATTAAAGCTGAATCAGTGCCTACCTATCTTTCCGATTGGGATTTGGCATTAGAAAAGTTAAAACCAGGCTTCACGGCGGTCATCGACCTAAGGAATATGATCTTAAGTCCAGCCTCTATTAAAGAAATACACCGCCAAGTTCAGCAAAAGATGGCTTCTAAAGGGGTTCGTAAAATCGCGGAGCTTACTCCGGGTAACCTTTTTCAAACGAAAGATCAAAAAAAGAATAGTAATGAAATACCAGTAAGAAGAAAATTTGCTGATATTAAAGAAGCTGAAAGATGGCTAGATCAAATGTAGCATAAAATCAACTTACTCGCATCCGATTATACCTAGCCATCAGCCTTAAGCGCCTTTCAATAATAAAAGGCATAGCAACCAATCTACTAACATCATCAGGTGAAACTTCTTTGCATTAATAAAACCTAATTAGTCTTTGATTTTTTCAGCAAGGTATTTGCCCGTATAGTTATCTTTTAACCTGGCTAAGTCTTCAGGGTAGCCAACGAATTGTATTTGTCCTCCCTGTTCACCTCCCTCTGGCCCAATATCTATGACCCAATCAGCCGATTTGATAACCTCGACATTATGCTCGATCACCAATACAGTATTACCCTGATCAACTAAAGCATTCATACTATGCATCAGCTTTTCGATATCGTGAAAGTGAAGTCCTGTAGTAGGTTCATCAAAGATAAATAGTATTTTTTCAGCACTTGTAGAAGCACCCTTCATCAGAAACGACGCAAGCTTTACCCGCTGCGCCTCACCTCCACTCAAGGTATTCGACGACTGACCTAATCCTAAATAACCCAAACCAACTTCTTGCAGGGGGAGCAACTTAGAGGTAATCGACCGCTGACCATCAAAAAATTCGATGCTCTCATCAACAGTCAAATCAAGTATATCAGCAATGTTTTTTCCTTGATACTCCACCTCAAGGATCTCATCTTTAAATCTTTTACCCTTGCAAGACTCACAATTCAGGTAAATATCAGCCATAAATTGCATTTCAATCTTCACCACACCCTCTCCTTGGCAGGCCTCGCATCGACCACCATCTACATTGAAAGAAAAGAAAGACGGCTTATACCCTCTTTGTTTGCTCAAAGGCTGCTCGGAAAATAGCTGTCTGATGCCATCATAAGCCTTTACATAAGTAACAGGGTTACTTCTTGATGACTTGCCAATGGGGTTTTGGTCTACAAACTCTATTCTGTCTATTTTTTTAATATCGCCCTCTATGCCACTAAGCTTTGGCTGATAATCTGAAGCATTGCCGAGAGCTCTATTGAGCGCCGGATGAAGTACCTTCTTGATTAAGGTCGACTTCCCTGATCCACTTACTCCCGTCACCACTGTCATTACTTCCAAAGGAAAATCGACCGTGACTTTCTTTAGGTTATTTTCACGAGCATCTTTTACAGTAATCTTATGTTTGAATTTTCTCCTAACCTTTGGTAGTGCGATAAACTCCTCTCCTCTCAGGTATTTGGCGGTGAGCGATTGCTTATCTAGCATTAATTGTGTCAAATCACCTTGAAAAATTAGTTCACCACCCAAGTTGCCAGCATAAGGCCCTATGTCAATTACCTCATCGGCCGCCTTCATTACCTCCTCCTCATGCTCCACCACTATGACCGTATTACCCATATCACGCAGGCGTTCGAGTACCTGTATCAGTCTAGCGGTATCTCTAGGGTGAAGACCAATTGATGGCTCGTCTAAAATGTACATCGAACCTACTAAAGCACTACCCAAAGAGGTGGCTAATTTAATTCGTTGATACTCGCCTCCAGAAAGGGTAGAGGTCAATCGGTTGAGGGTGAGGTAGCCTAAGCCTACTTCCATCAGATAACCTAGCCGGTTCTCAATCTCACTCAATATGCGCCTAGCTATCTTCTGTTGTGATTCGTCAAGCTCCAGTGCATCAAAAAATTCAACCAAGCGGTCAATCGGCATTAATACTAAATCAATAATTGACTGACCTCCAATTTTCACATAAGAGGTATCTTTCCGTAAGCGAGTCCCCTTGCAGTCAGGACAGGTTTTGCGACCCCGAAAGCGTGACAACATCACTCGGTACTGTATTTTGTGAGACTTTTCTTGCAGAAACTCAAAAAATGCATTTAAGCCTTCGAAGTACTCATTTCCCTCCCAGAGCAATTGATATTCTGCCGGACTCAAATCTTCCACAGGTCTATGAATTGGAAAGTCGAACTCAATACCGTGCTTCAATAGCGGCTCTACCCACTGTTTCATCGTTTCGCCTTTCCAAGGCACAATCGCACCTTCAAATACCGAAAGGCTCTTATTGGGAATGATCAAGTCTTCATCTATGCCAAGCACATTGCCAAAACCCTCGCAGGTACGGCAAGCACCATATGGATTATTGAAAGAAAAGAAATTAGCACTTGGCACCTCAAAGGTCATTCCATCTGCCTCAAAGCGATCAGAATAGTGAAACCGCTCTCCCCCATGAATCTGCACAAAGCAGTCTCCTTCACCCTCAAAAAATGTAGTCTGTATAGAATCACTTAGTCGAAAGGTCGTTTCTTCGTCGGTAGAGGCAACAGCTCTATCAATTACAATAAATGTCTTTTTGCCTTGAAGCGCCTTCAAATCAGTCAGGGCATCTTCTATCGACATCATTTTATCTTCCACTACCACTCTCGAATAGCCCTTACTTAAAAGCAGCTCTAACTCCTCGCTAATATTGCGACCGTCTCTAAGCTTCAGTTTGGTTAAAATCAAAAGCTTAGTGCCTTCTTCCATTTCATGGATCGCATTGACCACATCCGTCACACTATCTGATCGCACTTCCTTACCACTTATAGGACTGTAAGTCTTACCAATGCGAGCAAAGAGTAGCTTTAGGTAGTCGTATATTTCGGTGGAAGTACCTACCGTACTACGTGGATTGCGAGTATTTACTTTTTGCTCTATGGCAATGGCAGGCGAAATACCTTTTATATATTCCACCGCGGGCTTTTCCATTCTGCCTAAAAATTGCCTTGCATACGAATTTAAGCTCTCGACATACATTCTTTGACCTTCGGCATAAAGCGTATCGAAAGCCAATGAACTTTTACCTGATCCCGAAACTCCCGTTACTACTACGAGCTTATTGCGGGGTATTGCCAAGTCGATCCCTTTCAGGTTGTTGACGGCAGCACCTTTTATAATAATATAATCTTGAGGATCTAAGTCTTCAATTTTAGGCGAAAGTGTAGCTGTTGTATTACTCATAATTATTGCAAAGATACACTATCCAACCACCTCCACCCAAGAAATGTTATTAGCTTCTCAGTTAGCGGCACATATCACCACTTGTAGGTTTTCTTTTTTGCGTGGGATGAGGGGGTAAGCTTTACCTTGCTAGATAAAAGTTGATAGACTGGCAAGCGTATAGCTGGGTAGTGGTGTGTAAAACTATGCCTTGAATAACCAATTATATAGCTGCATTTTATATTTATTGTTAACGCAGATAATTAAAGCTTATCATGAATTTTATCGCATAGTTAATAGAATGCAAATAGGGTTGTTTTTGAGCGAGCTCAATAAATCTAAGGTTTCTTGCAAAATCTAAGATTTCTATTGTAATGATTCTGGAGGAAGGAGCTTCAAACTCCAAGTCAGTTTACATTGATTTAATGAAGTGTAGGCAGCGTTCTCATTCCACCTCAAACGCTTTTAAGGATATATTAATGGAGGCTTCGACTGTGTGCTCATTGCAACTTGAGAAGACACTCAATAAAATATGAGCTGAGATGCAAGAGTATTTCAACTTTTTCATCAAATAAATAGCAATAAGATAGCCATACTTATGACAAAAGCTAGTCAAAAAAAGTGATAAAATACTATATTTGTAATTGGTCAACAGATCAAAATAAAGAAGTGTGAAGCTATGCGAGAAGATTTTCTGAATGCCGACGGTAGTGGTATGGATGCTGGAGAGAAGGATGTAGAACGCGCATTGCGGCCGTTGCGTTTTGAGGATTTCACAGGTCAGGACAAGGTACTTGAAAATCTTCAGATATTTGTACAAGCTGCGAAGAAGCGAAATGAGCCGCTAGATCATGTTTTACTGCATGGTCCTCCAGGACTTGGAAAGACTACCTTGTCTAATATTATAGCTAATGAGCTCGGTACATCTATCAAAATCACCTCGGGTCCTGTGCTAGATAAGCCAGCTGATTTGGCGGGATTGTTAACTAATTTGGAGGAGGGTGATGTACTATTTATAGATGAAATTCATAGACTTAACCCTGTCGTGGAAGAGTATCTATACTCTGCCATGGAAGATTTTCGCATAGATATAATGCTCGATAGTGGTCCAAATGCTCGATCAGTGCAGATTGGTATCAGTCCGTTTACATTGATTGGTGCTACTACGCGGGCGGGACGATTGACGTCGCCGCTGAGAGCTCGCTTTGGTATCAATGCGCGATTGGAGTATTACGACAAAGCCTTGCTTAAGAAAATAATCAAGCGTTCTGCCGCTTTGCTCAAGACAAGCATTGTCGATGAGGCCGCAGGGGAGATTGCTGGCAGAAGTAGAGGAACTCCTCGAATTGCCAATAACCTTCTGCGCCGTACACGTGACTTTGCTGAAATTAAAAGTGATGGTACTATTGGCATAAAGATTGCTAAATTAGCTTTGGATGCTTTGGATGTAGATAGCCACGGCTTAGACGAAATGGATAATCGCATTTTGCATACCATTATAGAAAAGTTCAATGGAGGTCCTGTAGGATTAAGCACCATAGCAACGGCCTGTAGCGAAGAGTCGGAGACGATAGAAGAAGTTTATGAGCCATTTTTGATTAAAGAAGGCTACATAAAAAGAACCAATCGTGGCCGAATGGTCACCGAGAAAGCCTATGAACATTTGAATCTACCTTTTAAAGGAAGTCAAACGGGCTTGTTTGATTAAAACATTTGATTTAAAATAGCGGTAAAAGCTTACATCCGCTTTACTATATTGAGATGAAAAGAAAATTAATACTTGTATTTCCACTGATCATGTTGTTGATAAGCACGATATCAGTAGATGAACTTAAGGCACAACATGGTACTCGCTTTCATGCAGTGTTTTTGTATCAATTTACCAAATACCTAGAGTGGCCCAATGAACCCAATGAGTTTAATATTGGGGTGTTGGGTGAGTCGGAAATTATAGATGAGTTAAATAGAATGGCTGAATTGAAGTCTTCTTCATCAGTAAAGTACACTGTGACTAAGTATACTTCTGTAAGTCAAATGGTGAGAAATAGTAATATTATTTACATACCCAATGTAGCCACCAATCAAGTAGGAACAGTGATGACGGCCATTCCTCCAAAGGGGGTTTTGGTAATAACAGAAAAAGAAGGTGTAGCGGACAAGGGTGGCCATGTAAACTTAGTATTTGAGGAAGGAAGGCTGATTATGGAAGTAGCTAAAGAAAAAATGGATGCGGCAGGCTTTCAGATGTCCAACCAGCTGAAACGTTTTGCTAAGATTATTTAATTAAAGCAACCATATTACAAAAAAAGGAGCCTCAGCTCCTTTTTTTATGCTTGATGCTCTGCTCTACTTAGATCATTGACCGTTTTTACGGGATTGAAAGTGATTAGTGGTACTTCCATGAATATGGTAATCCAATGGTGCATCGCTCCATTCCATAGGCCGGGTAGCTCCATGGCTTTTAGATCCTTTCCGTCTTTGGACTTTTCGGTAATAAAGCCCGTATTGTTGTTTCTATATTTAAGAAGGTCAAAAGGTTTATCTTGGTAGTCTTTTACAGCACAAACTAAATCCACAGGGTTAAAGTGAGTAGCATTTTTAAGAGCTTCCAGAGTTGCGGGGTCTTCCATGTCCATTTGTGCAGTTTCAATAATCTGTAGGCTTAAAGAACCGTCTGCTTCTCGTACCCAAAAAGGCCCTCCTCCTGGTTCACCCTTATTCTCTACCATACCACATATTCTTATCGGTCGATTAAGCAAGTGAAAAAGTGTCTTTACTTTTTGGTCTTTATTTTGAGTTTGAAATTGGTCTGCCAGTTCAATGTTTAACTCATTTTTCGAGAATAAAACGATTTCATTTATCAAGTTCTCACTGAAACTTTCTTCATCAGCAAGCAGCTTTAGATAGTTATCAATTTTTGACTTTGCCTCTATTAAGCAACCCGCTATGAGTTTTTTATACTTGATTGTTTCCTCTCGCAGACTATCGGGTACTACATTATCAATATTTTTGATAAAGATGATGTCTGCATTGATCTCATTGAGATTTTCCAATAAAGCTCCGTGACCTGCAGGGCGAAAAAGTAAGGAGCCGTCAGGCTGTCGAAAAACAGAATTATCAGGATTTACAGCAATCGTATTGGTTTTTTTCTTTTGTTGCGAAAAGCTGATTTCGAAGTTAAACTCATAATCGCTACTTAACTCTTCTTGTATTTGCATGACATGTTTTTGAAAAGCAATTTCATGCTCAGGGCTTACCGTAAAGTGCAATTTTACTGTTTTATCCTTACCATGAGCATAGTTGATACCTTCGTAGAAGTGTTCTTGAATTGGAGTACGGCTGCTATTTTCGTAGGTATGGAAAGGAATCAAGCCCTTAGGTAAATTACCATAGTTAAGCCCCTTTTCTGTCAACAAATACGAGAGTAAAGTATGATAATCTTGAGCTTTAAGGCACTTTTCTATAGACAAATCATCCTTTTCTAGTTTCTTTTGTAGGTGAGGGTAAAATGCATATTGAGTTAAATGATCTATAAAGGTTTTAACATCTTGATGATCAATAATCTTAGCTTCGCTATTATGTAAAAAAGCAAATAAATGCTTAAACATACGCGTTGCGGCGCCACTAGCGGGAATAAACTTACTTATGGTAATTTCTTGGCATTTTTCCTCATAGTAGGATATATATTTTTTTTTGGCCTCATCAGTAGCTTTAAATATTCCATCTCCAATAGTGGCAGCTTTTACAATAGGCGCCGCAGGAAAACCATTTCGGAATTTTTCTATTTGATCGGATATAAGGTCGGGATCATAGCCCAAGTTTTCAAATTCGATTGCTAAAGACATTTTTAGTTGGTTTGATTAATTTAAGTTTTCCGACTTCCTATCATACATCTCCCCAGGAGTGCATATAAGGTATTCGTTATTACGGGATAAAGTAATCAATGAAAACAGCGCTTCTCACTGAAACATTTATATTCCTGAATATAACCGTATCAAATTGATTTTTCAAATTCGATCGTTAAACTAGGTATATTTATACAATAAAACCTTAAAAAGCACATCTGAGATTTTATCAATAATTTCTCATTTTTTTGAAATCTTTATGCAATTTGCTAAATTAATGCAATAAATTAGCTACTACATCCAATTTAACTGTTTAAATCTAAGTTTTAAAGCAGGTTTAGAAAAGCAGCGTTGAAGACTAATTAAATGGCTTTATGCTTACTTTAAGTTAGCTGTCAACTTTGGCTTTTTTAATGAATGTAAAATTTAGATAGACCACTTCGGAAAACACCAATAGACCACCGAACACAATTATTATGGCACTAGCACCGATAAAACTACCTTTGAGTGCAAAAAAACAACTGCAGCGCTTTTTGAATTTTGGCGTAAAAGCTTGTAATTATGAGCATGCCCATGTAATAAAAGCAGCTGATAATCATCAATACTTCCAACTAGTGGCCACTACTCTAGAGAGTTTTACGAGCTCAGGATTGAATAAACAAGCGGAATTAATTCAAGGGCTTCTAAAATCGAACATGCTAGATGTTGGCGCATTACCTCAGGTAAGTGGTGACACACTTCAAATAAATAATGTAGAATCCCAACATTACCTCAAAACCATTAAAGTAGCTCAAGGTCTAAGCTACTATCTGTATGTAAATAAAGTTGGCGGAAACACTATCTATGAAAATAAGCTAGAAGCTTCACTGATTGACAATCTAGCTGAGATAATTAACGACGGATCATATCTTCGTGATAAAGAAGAACAATCATCCATTAGCGATAAGGTTGCTTTAAAAGCGGTAGTAGGAAAAGATCTGAATTTTATCAGTCATAATGAGTATTGGGAGAAAGAACTAGGCTACACCACGGAAGATTTATCAGCAATCGACTTTCTTTGCTTGATAGACGATGAAGATAAGGAGAGAATAGCTGATGCCATCAAAAAAGCTTCATTTAAAAAAGATCGTGCTGTTTTTTGTAAAGTAAAAACAAAAGATAGTCAACATAAACTTTATCATTTTTCTTTACTGCAATGCCATGACGACACGCGAATTTTAGGCCGCCCTTTGGAAGTGCAGTTAGAGCATTTGCATCAAACAAACGAACTTTACAGCTCGATTCTAGATCATCAGCATGAAATGATTTGTAGGTATACTACCAACTTTGAGATCATCTACGCCAACAGGTCATACTGTAATATGATGGGGTATGATCTGGAAGAACTAATTGGTAAATCAGTTTTTGACTTTCTACCAGAGGAACAAAAAAACACCAGAAAGCAAAGACTCATAAATCTTTTAAAAGGTGATAAACCTACTGCTAAAAAGTATCTGGTAATCACTAAATATGGCACAGAAAGACACCAAGAATGGACGGATCAAGTGCTATATGATGTTGAAGGAAATCCATTTTTTCAGTCCGTAGGAAAAGACGTAACTGAAAAGATCGTCGTTGAACAGCAATTGAAGGAGAAAAGCGAACAGTTCGAGTTGATTCTTGAAGGAATGAACGATGGAATATGGGACTTAGATTTACGTACACGCAAGATATACTATTCCACCCAATGGAAAGCTCAGTTAGGATATGAAGATCATGAACTAAAAAATGAATTTGATACTTTCAAAGACTTATTACACCCCGACGACCGAGACAGAACGATTAAATACATTGAATCTTACCTCTCTGGAAAGGAAACACAGTATGAGGTAGAATTTAGAATGAGACACAAATTAGGAAATTATCTATGGATTAAATCGAAAGGCGCTTCGATACGAGATGAAAATAATACGGCATTACGGATGGCAGGTTCACATTCAGATATCACCTCCTATAAAGAAGCCCTTCTTCGTGCCAATAATCTCTCGAATTTGCTCGAGCAAACTCAGTCTATGGCCAACATGGGGGCATGGGAGCTAGATATAGCCTCAGGAAAAACGTTTTGGACTGACCAAGTTTATGATATATACGACCTTGATAAAGACTACAACCACAATAAAGAAAACGGTCTATCATTCTATCATCCTGAGGACGGAAAAAAACTCGCTGCAGCTTTAGACCGGTGTATCGTCCATCAGGAATCATTCTCATTACTTTGCAGGTTTACATCAGCAAAGGGAAAAGAGAAAAAAGTTAAAGTGTCCGGACAGGCCATCGCAAAAGATGGAAAGATACAATCCCTAGTTGGACTTTTTATGGATGTTACCCAAGAAGAAAAAAACTTGGAAGACCTAATAGATCAAAAAGAGTTCGTACAGCAACTGGTAGATAATTTACCCGATGGTTTTTCACTAGTCTCAAAAGAAGGGGTGCAGCTAGAGGTAAACGAAGAGTTTTGTAGAATGACAGGCTTTACAAAACAGGAACTCATCGGTAATCAACTACCTTTACCCTATTGGCCTGAAGAAGAATATGATACTATCTACGAAGTATATAAAAAGGGACTGGAAACAGGCAACGCCAATCAGGACTATGAGATGATCTTCAAAAGAAAGTCTGGGGAGCGTTTTCCAGTAATCGTTTCACCGACAGTCTTAGAAACTCATAAGCCCAATGGGGAGAGAGTGCTTCGTTATTTTGCTACTGTTAAAGATATAACCGCAAGGAAAAAAGCAGAACAAGAGCTTATTACAACTCAGCAGATGTTAACTCAGACCAGCCAGGTTGCCCGTGTAGGTGGATGGGAATACAACATTATAACGGGTAAGATTGTATGGACTGACTTCATCTCTGAGATGTTAGGACTTCCTCCATCTCATGAGCCAGTACTAGAAGAAATCCTCTCTTTTTACACGCCCGATAGCAGAAAAAAGCTACAGTCTGCCATGAAAACATGTATGGAATATGGCATTCCCTATCAATTAGACTTAGAAATAATAACATCGGTTAAGCGTAAAGTCTGGGTTAGAGCTATTGGAAATGCTACCATGGAGGGCGGAAAAGTGGTAAAGGTGTATGGTACTTTCCAAGACATCAATGAGCAAAAAATCAAGGAAGAACAGCTTAAGAATAGGGAGCAAGAACTTAATTTATTTTTTAATCAGTCATTAAGTGGTTTCTATTTTATGAGCTTAGATCAAGCTTTTTTTTGGAACAAAAAGTCGAATGAAGAAAACCTAAGGTCTTTCATTAGTAATCAAAGAATCGTTAAATGCAATGAGGCACTCGCTAGGCAATATGAAACAACTCCAAATAAACTAAAAAACTGTGGTATTTCAGATCTCTTCTCTGATGCTAGCAGCCGTACAGAGGCCATCATGCATGAACTGCTAGAAAGCGGTTCTTTAAAACTACTTCGTAGTACCCACACCTTCACTGGCAAAAGACTGTTCCTCCAGACGAACTACCACTTGCTTTATGATGCTGAGGGTAGGGTAACAGGACATTTTGGAGTAGAGCAAGACATAACAGACCATATTGAAAACGAGCTAGAACTGCATGACCAAGCTCAGATGCAAAAACTCATTTCTGAGCTTTCATCTCAGTTTATTAATGTAGAGTCTAAAAACTTTAGACAATATGTATCTGAATTGTTAGATGCTTTTAGTTCATACTATGAATTAGATCGAGCTTACGTATACCTCAATGATAATATGCAAGAAACTTTTTATTGTAACCATCAAATCTTAAAAAACACAAACTCTTCTCTTATCAAAGAAACACTTTTACGCTCCGAAATACCACAATGGGTTAGGACTTTAGAAAATGGCCAGAGCATAAGTATCAATGATATAAGTGATGAACCTTCATCAGAGGAAAAAACATGGATGGAACAACAGCGTATTCAATCTTTGGCTTGGCTTCCACTTCAAGTTGAAAATAAAATACTTGGATTTATCGGTGGTGATAGCTCAAGTAAAGTCATCAATTGGAAAAAAAACCAAGTGTATCTATTGCAGCTACTAGCCAATGTACTTGCAGGGGCCTACCAAAAAGTAGATCGCGACAACAAGCTTAAAATGGCAATGAAAAAAGCTGATGAAGCTAATCGAGCTAAGTCTGTATTTTTAGCTAACATGAGTCACGAATTGAGAACTCCGCTCAATGGTATGATTGGGTTTACGAATTTACTTTTAAAATCTCCACAAAACCAAAGTCAAAAGCAATATACCCAAGCTATCTACAACTCCTCTAGGTCTTTACTGGCTTTAATTAATGATATTTTAGATCTTTCAAAAATTGAAGCCGGTAAAATTTCACTGAACAATGAATTTGTAGATCTATTTAAAATTATAGATGAAAACTTCGATACAATCCGCTTTTTAGCTCAAGAAAAAAAACTAAAACTTCAATTCGAATTTGACCCTCAGTTACCACGATTAATCTACGTGGATAGCCTTAGGATTAGTCAAGTATTACTCAACCTATTAAATAATGCCATCAAATTCACAGAAAAAGGGTTTGTTAAGTTTAAGCTTTCACTTCTCAACAACAATGCCTCTGAAAGCACTATTAGGTTTAGCATTATTGATAGTGGTATCGGAATAGAGCAAAGCAAACTAAAAAGAATATTCAAAGAATTCGTTCAAGCAGATTCATCAACAACCAAGAAATACGGCGGTACAGGCCTAGGCCTATCCATTTCAAACCGTCTGCTTAAATTATACGACACTAAACTACATGTAGATAGTAAACTACACGAAGGGAGCACCTTCTATTTTGACTTGAAAGTAAAAAGTAAGAAAGGTGACACCACAGAATTATTAGAAAGCTTAAACGACTATAAATTACTGTTTAGCATGTCTGATGATAATTTAGCGGTTTTTGAAAACGTATGCTACCAACAAAAAGTAGACTATAATATAATAGGAGCCAATGAGTCTTTTGATACCCTTCAAAATTATGCTAAAGAATATGACTTTGTCTTTACCGATCACCTCCCTTGGAACGACAATGGCTTAGTAGACGCCTCATTTTCATTAGTTTTTCCCTATGTATTCTTGGTTAATACAGACAAGGTTACTAGCATACCTGATTCTCTTAAGAATAAAGTCAATCTAAGGTTTTTACACCTACCAATGACACCTTACAAGTTGAATTATATGCTTAAAACAATCGGGGAGTATAAAGAGGATACAAAATCGCAAGCCACAGAAAATACACGTTGGTTCAAGCGCTTTTCTGCACTACTCGTTGAAGACAATGCGGTAAACATGCAGCTTATGAATAGCTACTTTATGAATTGTTTCCCCAATGCCACTATCTATGAAGCGACCGACGGCTTAAAAGCCATCGAACAACTACAAATAGCCAAGCCTGATATTATCATTACCGATATTCAAATGCCGCGACTCAATGGCCTCGAACTGATAGAAGCGATCCGTGCCGAAAAATGGGGCGAAAAATTACCTATAGTTGCCTTGTCCGCAAAAATGGCGAAAAATGATATCGCTCAAGCAAATTCGGTAGGGGCCAATGTTTGTCTATCAAAGCCTATTCTTCAAGATCAGTTTTTTGAAGTGGTCTTGAAAATGCTAAACAACGATAAAGTTAATTTCACACAAGAAACCGCCCCAACTAGTATTGACCTAGACAATGAATTTTTAAAAGAAATATTGGGTGGTGATCCTATTTTCGCTCTTGAATTTCTAGAAAAAAGCATCAAGCTATTCTCTCAAACGATCATTGATCTACAAAAGGGTTTTAAAGAGAAAAAATACAACGATATTTCTAAAGCCGCTCACAAAGTAAAAGGAACCTTGTTGTACTTTGGACAAACAAGCATCTCTGAAATGGCCTCAAAGATTGAGACTGAGACTAAAAATAGCAAGCTACCAAGTCATTACTTAAAGACTAAATTTCTAAATTCACTTCTAGATTTGAAAAACGAATTACACCAAATACAAGATAAGCTCAAATTAAATCAAGCTTAAAAAATGAAGTTCTGAGTCTCAACCCATAGTGGAATATATCAAATAGGTGGCTTAGGTTAAAAAGTATCAGATACTACCGCTCCATGCAGCATAGTAATAAATAGGGTCTGCTTAAGAAGGCCCAAGTACTGCAGATTCGGGGCGGAACAAGCTTCGCTTGTCTTATGTGATGGAAAAAATGATAAATTTCATAAAGCTTATTTGAATCTTTTTTCAAATAAATAACACTTACGATTTACGAATCACAAATTACGATAATGCTTGTGGCTAAGCTACAAAATGTCGATCTAAGACATTCTCGTTGCAAGCGTTTTCACTATTTTTGATTAAAAACCGTGCACTCAAATAAGTAAAGTATAGACTTTATGATTTGTTTATCTACGATTTAGCTGTTTCCAAGCAGACACTAAGTAGACCCTGAATATACACCGTCTAGTGATTGGTTTTGTTTGATCATTCAAAGCGATACAAACAGTAAGATTGGTGGTGTTCTAAAACGATTCTTACCCCCTCATCCCACGCGAAAATTAATTTTTATCTCTTTTTGGAACAGGATCATAGCCCGAGCTACCCCACGGATGACAAGATGACAATCGCTTAATAGCCAGCCAAGTGCCTTTGATTGCCCCCCATTCTTTTAATGCCTGAAGCGCATAGTTTGAGCAGGTGGGCGTATGCC
>JAFIEW010000200.1 GCA_020832375.1 Cyclobacteriaceae bacterium | reverse complement strand
ATAACTTAAGAATAAATTTTAGAGCTTTATAAATAAATTCGTGATAACCATTATTAATAACTTAATTAATCCCCAGAAAAATTGCTTGATCCATAAAGAAGGAGTTTACCCTCACCTGATCAAGCAGCTGTTGGGAGCAGAAGTGCGCCTGAGCCTACTGTTACCAGAAAATCTGCAAGAAATATCAGGAAAGATCAAAACTGATGATTACTTGCTCTTCGATCCGGCCTATTTACCAACTTTGCCTATCAGCATTTGCGACCTGATTGAGGGTATGAATTGCAAATGTGCTGTCATGAGCCGAGATTTAAGAAGTCAGGAAATCAAAAGATTGAAAACAGCGGGTCTATGCTGTTACATTAATAAGCACGAAAGCTTTGAGGGTATTCGCCATGGAATAGATGCATTTATCAGGGATCAGACTTATTATTCAAAGGCATATGAAAATGAACAAGAAGAGATATTGAGTGACCGAGAACAGTCCGTTATTCAGCTGATATCCCATGGTCTATCAACTATTGAAATAGCCGATGAATTGAGCTTGAGTGTACACACAATCAACACTCACCGAAAGAACATCTTAAAGAAACTGAAGGCACGAACCACCGGAGATATGATCGCAAAAGCCATTCGATCACGATTGATAAATTTTAACGAGCACTGAAAGAACATCTGTAGATTTAAAATCGCACAGGCCTGTATCGGTTATTACCAAGAGCTATCGTTGCTTTTGCCATTTTTACATTGATCTTATTTTTTAAACAAATTGAAATGGACGACATACTCACAGTATTCGCTCAAATATTATATTCAAAAGAATGTCTACAATTTATAAAATCGAACCAATAGAAGTTTATCTGTTAAAAAGCGATCAATCGTATTTCTATATTTCCCTACTTGAGTACCAAATTATTTAATTTTACTTTTGTGAGTAAGCAGCTCATTATCAGTTGATGTTTTTAATAAAACCAACTGAGCAAATAGTAAGGAAATCGATTATTTTCATCAAAAAACCATCTCAAATCCCACAATTAAGTAGTCATATGAGAAAAATGGAAATTATATGGCTGCTAAAATGTACGATTACGACTATTTTTCTTATTATTTAAAATGATGGGAATTCCCATATTTAAATAAACTGTAGAGGAGTTTCCACCAAGATCCAAGTGATCATTTAAATAGAAATGTCCGCCTAGCTCAAAAAACACATATTGACTATGTGCATATATCGCCATATGAAACCCCATAGTTGAGGTACTAATTTGATCATCTGACAAATCAGGTATATCCACCCAACTCGGCCTGTTGGACCCTAAAGGAGAGGTGTCTCTACTATTCCTTTGTCCAATTAATGTACTATAAACTAATCCACCCATTATTCCGAAACCATATGGGGCACCGCCGTTATTACTCATATAAATGCTCCTGCCGATGCTCACCGGAATGATTATATTTCTAAAACGATATCGATGCCAAGAAAAACTAGCATTCTGCCCTGGTCTTTCTACAGAAGCCTCTTCAACCCTCCATTGATTTTCAAAGCCAGTAATCAAATTTATTTTTTTGCTCAAAGGGATAAATACCGATGCCCCATACTGATAGGAAAATTGAATTATATCATCTTCTTGAAAAGAAACCACCCCAAATCCGGGTATGAAAACTTGGCCTAAATTATAAGTAACCCAAGTGCCATTAACACCTATCTTGGGAACAACCATAAAAGGTAAATCCAAAAGTACCTCGTCATTTGCTTGGGCCTTTAACTCGCATTGGAATAAAGGTACCACCATCAAATAACTGATCACTAAAAATCGAAAAAAAATTGAATAAAATTGTCTCATTTTTTTAATTTTCATAAGTTACAAACATATTTATATAAAAAGCGATTGCAGTTTAGTGTAAAGAAGGATTCAATAATTTTTATCTTGAAAAGAACAAAGGAAATAATGCAGAAACATTTGATTAAACAGGCGCCTTTTAATCAAGAGATCAGCATCACCTAAAGTTTCAATATAAATGCAATAAAAATAAGATTTATCTCAGGATTCTATCGCATAATTGATACCCCTTTACCTTGCTTAATATGTTTGTTATTAAAAATGTAAATCGCCGAGATATAATTATTTATTATGCTTATCCGCAAGATTACATAAATATTTATGAGTGACATATTTTGACAGTG
>JAFIEW010000069.1 GCA_020832375.1 Cyclobacteriaceae bacterium | reverse complement strand
TGGGTTAGTCTTAAATAGATCTAGCCCAGTTTAAATTTTTTACCGGACAGTAGTGTTTGTTTATCTTTATTTAAAAACAGAGGTTTTAAACAAAATCATTCGGGTGTCTTTTCAATATAATACCTGCTTTTAATCTTTAGTAGCGTCATTTCAGTAAATAGGTTGTTTTTGATGGGAATCAACTCACGGCATATTTACTCATCTTCTCTTTGGCGCTTTGACGTCTCTAGTTTGTTCAGTACTACCCCTTTTTAAGCATACTCTAGTTAGTTTTTTGTGCTTACACTTTCGGGTATTAGGGGAGTCTATTTTCTATTTTATCACGAACAGCCTTCATCCGATCGTGAAAGTGAATATAAATCGCGTTTGTCCAGCCAAAACCATCTTGTAGTGCATATTCACCCCCGCCAGCTTCTAGTTCAATATCGACTACATTGTATTTTTCCATCATTTTTCCTGTTTTTTGGAAAACCTTCTTATTAAGGGCTGTCCATCTATCCATAACTTCATAGGCTTCTTGATAAAAGCCGTATTTAATCATTCCTTCTACTGCCATATATTGCAGGGGTGCCCAACCGTTTGGAAAGTCCCATTGCTGACGACTATCATCAATTGTTGTTACTAAACCTCCAGGGTAGAGAAATACCTCCATGATTCTATTGACCATGCTACTCGCCTGATCCGCTGATGCTAGCTCAAAATATAGGGGGTAAACCGTGGCTAAATTCAATACATTGGACCGCTTTCCTAGCATATGGTTGTAGTCGAAGAAGAAATGCTCTTCCTGATCCCACATGGAATTTTGAATAAATTGCGTTCTTTTCGTTTTGTTCTTATTAATAAAAGCTAGTAGTTCATCATCTTGGATGTACACTTTGCTTGCAAGCTGTTGGCTTAATTCTACTTCCATAGCATAGATCAAACAATTGAGATCTATGGGTAGTAAATCGGTTGTGATCAAATCATCAAGGGTGGATTCATAACCAAACCACCTTGAACTAAAATCCCACCCGCTTTCGCATGCTGCTCGAAGGTTAAGCCAAGCCTGTTCTTGCTTCTCTTTGTCGTATCCATGCACAAGTTCTACATCTTCTCGATAAGATTCTGGTCGCGGTTCGGCTTCATTGTCATAGTAGCGATTAAATAGGCTACTATCCATTTGTACTCTCCTAAGGTGGGTAGCCTGTGTGCTGTCCTCATTCCACGCCATCCAAAATTTATATTCTTTTAGCAGTGCATCCCAGTGTGAGGCGTTTAATTCATAGCCTGACTCCTGCATGAGTTGAAGCATGAGGAGGTAGTAAGGTGGTTGACTTCTACCAAGATAGTAAGTCCTGTTGCCATTGGGTATGAAACCAATGCTGTGGATCAGCGAGGTGAAGTTGTTAAGCATATGGATGGCATCTTCATCTTTACCACTCTTCATGAGGCCAACCATGGTGAAGTAACTATCCCAATAGTAGATTTCTCGAAACCTGCCACCTGGCATAATATATGAATAGGGCAAAGGGAGCTTACTACTGAGGTATTTCTCCTGCTCATCTACTCGAGTAAGGTCTAGCCATCTGTACTTTAGTAGCTCATATAGGTCTACATCATAATTTTCTAACCTATTTTCGGCATCTATGTAAGGGGTGCTTTCTTCCCACTTGAAATAGCCACTGATAAATGCTAGCAATTCGGGTTGAGTGGTAGGGTTTTCTTCCGAATAGGCTTTTCTTACTTCTTCAACAGAAACAATCAGTTTTGCATCGGCAAATGTTTTGGAATCATCGAAAATTCCACTCAACTGCACTTGTTCATAAAGCTTAGGAAAGGCCTGTTCGGGGCGAATACTGCGACTATCGTTTATCAAATCAGTAATTGTTTTCAGTTTATGTTTTTCTTCGGGTGGTGAAGTACAACCCAAGAGGCCGAGGATAAAAAATAAAAAGTAGAGATCGCATTTAGCGGGCATATCGTATTTGGATGTTTAAGATAGTAGATTGTATATGTCTTAAATATACAATATGGAAAGCATTAATTAAAGTGTGTAATTTCATTTGGAGACAGATATTTTAAACGGTGGGGAAATACAAGCAAGAATATTATAAAAGGCTGTTTACTATCAATCCAGCTCCTAAATTATGTAGCGTCTCGGTAGGGTAGGGATTGGCTAGTATATTAAACCCGGAATATGCATTAGCATTTCTATTCCGAGCTAAAAATACTTCAAAATCAAACGCTTCGCTGCATTTAACGCCTTCACCATAGCGGTGCTATGCCTTAGTCGTTAAATACTTGATTTTCTTGTATTTTTAGTTCTCATAACGAACCCTAACGCATAATCCGGGTAAAGGTGATTTTCTTCAGATTTATCAAATTTAATAGAGGGATTAATTTGAAAGAGTTCTGGTTCAAGCAACTTAGGCGGCGATTTATCCATGTTTCCGATGTACTACATAGCCTTTTACCCTCGGAATAAAGTAAAAGCGATATCTTTTCAAACGAATACTCTTATTGTTTACGAATCAAAGGTCATATCGGATACACAGATGATATAATCTTACTAAATCTGACTTTTTAGGTGGCTAAGAATTGGAACTGGTAGTTGGAAGCTAGTTAGGGCATGCTTATAAACAGCTAAATTGTTGATCAATAAATCATAAAATCTATACTTTATTTGAGAGCACAGTTTTTATTCAAAAGTAGTGAAACTGCTTGCACGAAAATGTTTGAGATCGACATTTTGAAACTTAGCCCCAAGCATTATAGTAATTTGTGAATCGTATTTATTTGAAAAAAGATTAAAAGCTTAAAATAAGCTTATTGAAATATATCATTATTTCCATCAAATAAGACAAGCGAAGCTTGTGGTACCTCGAATCTGCGGTGCTTGGGACTTTTTAAGAAGGCCTAGTTATTCATATACGTTTTAAGGGTAAGCACCTTCCTGTATCAATATCGTCTATCAGCTCAGGCAATTCGACTGCATCCGCTATCTAAAAAGCAGGTAGAAGATTAAAACATCCCCTAGAATTGCTCTAAGTATGTAATTCTTTTTTCGATGGGGGGGTGAGTATCGAAAAGTCCGCCGAGCTTACTCATCAAGCCTGCTTCTTTTTTGCTGTTCTCAATAAACATCTCTTTTACCTCCTCATTTCTCAGGCCATCTACCTGATCATTACCGCTAATCTTCCTCAAGGCTGAGGCTAAACTCCTAGGGTCTCTAGTCATCTCGGCAGCACCAGAATCAGCCATATATTCTCGGTTTCTGCTCAGACTGAATTTGAAGATAAGTGAGATCAAAAATGCTATAGCAGCTACTACCATCGCTACTAAAATGAGCTTGTTCCCGTCCTTGTTTCTCCTTCTACTTGCACCCCCATAAAGGATGCTTCGAAATAATATTTGCACCGCAAAGGAGAATATTCCAACAAAAATAATTGTGACAATCAGCAGGCGCACATCTTTATTTTTTATGTGCATCAGTTCGTGAGCAATCACGCCTTTCAATTCATCATCATTGAGCTTATCCATAATTCCTCGCGTCAAGGTGACGGTATAAGTATTCTCATTTAATCCACTTGCATATGCATTTAGGGCTGGTGATTCTATTACATTGACTTTAGGCATTTTCATTCCTTCCTGCATACAAAGGTTTTCTACCAAATTGTAGACACGCATATTTTCTTTTCTCTCGAGAGGTTTCGATCCTGTAGCGCTATTGATCATTTTATTATGAAAGAAATAAGCGATAGCAAACCATACTCCTACTATAATAGCAGTTGGGATGAGGGTAGAGGAAAAAATGCTGTTGATCTCATCAATGGAGGTATACTGTGGATCATATAGACTTAGGTAAATCACAGCATATATGGCTACAAATATTAAAAGAGGAAAGGCGATCAGAGTAATTATTGACCGCGTATTATTTCTTCGAATTTGGTGCTGTATTCCAATATATTTTGCCATCAATTAAAAGTTAATTTCAGGAGTTTTTTCCATTGACTGTCTATCGTCGCCTAAATCAAACATTCTTTGACGAGAGAAACCCAACATTCCTGCGAACAGAACTGCTGGAAACTGTTCGATTGCCGTGTTTAATTCTTTTGTTGCTGAGTTGAAGAATCTTCTTACTGAAGCCAGTTTGTTTTCAATGTCTGAAATCTCCTCCTGCATGTGTTGAAAGTTACTGCTAGCCTTCAAGTCAGGATAAGCTTCTACCTGTATATTAAGCCCTCTCATGGCTGAAGTTAATTCTGCTTCTGCCTCGATTTGCGAATCGATGGTTTTTGCATTCATAGCTCTTGTTCGTGCTTCAGTAATTTTTGTTAGCACTCCCTCCTCATGTTTCATATATCCCTTCACTGTATTGAGTAGTTGAGGAATGAGATCATGACGCTGTCTCAATTGAACGTCGATATCTGCAAATGCATTTTCTCTGCGGTTGCGCAAAGAAACAAGGCGGTTGTAGGTGGAAATTGCAAAAATAACGAGTAGTGCAACAATTCCAAGGATGATGTATAAGGCGGTCATTAGATTATTTTTATTATGTTGATGTTCAATTTAGATGGTTTGATTATTTGTTTGAGTTTATGGTTGATGGTAGATATTCGTCGGCTTTCCCGAATCATTTGATGAAATTGTTATACTCAACATTAAAATCAATCACCTAAATATAAAATATTCTTTTAAAGATACATAATTATGTAGTGTGATTGATAGTTTTCTTCTTTCATGGTCTTCTAATGCCCTGTCTTTTATTATGGAATGAGGTTGGTGCAGGTAATACTTTAGGAAATAGCTAAATTGTTGATCAATAAATCATAAAATCTATACTTTACTTATTTGAGCATACAGTTTTTATTCAGTAAGTAGTGAAAATGCTTGCACGAAACAGTCTGAGATTGATATTTTGTAGCCTAGCCCCAAGCATTATCGCGATTCTTGAATCGTGAACGGTATTTATTTGAAAAAAGATTAAAAGCTTAAAATAAGCTTCTTGAAATATATCATTTTTCCATCAAATAAAATAAGCGAAGCTTGTAGCGCCTCGAATATGCAGTCCTTGGGACTTTTTAAGCAAGCCCTACTTTAATTCATTTTCAGGTCAAAATTCGAATTATTTTTAGTGTTGTTAATGTAATGTTATGACTTGTTTTATGGCTAGCGGATTACTGTGTTTTACTGCTTTTGTGTTCTATTTCTGTTTTAAGCCATTTTTGGCATTTTGGCTTCTAATTATGTTTTAGTCATTACGTGATTTTTATTGTATTATATGTAGTGTTTATTGACTTATTTATCCCCGATGGTGAAGGTTATTTATTTTAAAATGACTGATTGAAGAAGATCAAGGCTGTTTTTAAACGCTCCCACTTTTTGATTTTATTTTTGATAAATTTGTTGAATATTAGATATTTTATTACATCATTTTTAGCCGTTTTTTTGTAGCTTTAGTGTAGCGTGGATTTCGTTATTATGATTGCAGATTGACGATTTTATAAAATAGAAAATGGCAAAGAATTTGGCTTGCAGAATACTTTACCAGCCAATATCCGCTATGCCTATATTAATTTATTTGGTCAGTTTTATTTTTTCATTAAAATTTAGACCTTTTTCAGATTATTTTTTCCAATTCTGTAATAAAAAACACTTTCCTCGAACAAATCAGTAGATTGAAATTGAAATCAAAAAATATAATTTTGCGTTCGTATTCATGAAATCAAAGAGATTTCTATCAATTTGAGTTAAAAAAATCAAAATATAAAACCTTTTAAAATTTAAAGTTATGAAGTTGTTAGTCCTTGTTCACCTTATTTTTAGTTTCTGCTGTGGAGACATGTTCTTTGCACCTGATGAAACAAAAGCTTTTGAAAGCTTGAAAAGAATGGAGCTCGCCAAAGAATTATTGGCTGAGATGGAAATGAATGAGTCAATCTTTGAAGAAGTATCTATCAATGAGGTAATCATCGTTGATCAGAATGGAGAAATCTTAGCAAAAACAACCTTAGAATCTAAGGCCGATGCTCAATTTAATACACTCCTTAGAAAATCAGAATTATTGGTTGACCGTGAATCAGTAAAAATTTACATGGTTTGGTAAGTTAGATGCAAGTCTATTTGAAAGCCTCCTGAAATCGGGAGGCTTTTTTTTTGATGAATTGAATAGATTTCAGTCATTGTTGTGAGTATTGTTTTTAAGCTGAATCTTTCAAAAAATCTTGCAATATGATTTTCGTAAATATACACAACCTCATTATTTACCGTTAGTGGCATGTAGCGGTGGCATTCTCTATGTTATAATCGAAACAATTGATGCTTTAAATGCATTTGATATCTATAGTTCTGCTGCAAGCCTGGAAAAAATTTAACCATATTCATTCCTTCCACTAATGTAGCGATATTTTCCTAAGTAGAATGAATTACTAGCATGGCAGGAGATAGTAAAAAAGCTGATGAATTAAGTTTTTTTGAAAGATTAGAGAAAATGCATCCTTTTAAGATGTTGCTCTATTTAAGTATTTTTGGCAGCTGCTTGATATTTGGTTTTTTAATCATAGCCTTCACACTTTCGACCCAAGCCTTTGATCCCTTGGAGGATGCTTCACTACCTATTGGCTTTGTCGTGAGTACTTTCATTATTTTATTGTCAAGCTACACCATTGGGTCTCTTACAAAGAGATATGCTAATGATGACCTCGCTGGAGTTAAAAGATCACTAATGTATACCCTTTTTCTTGGCATTATCTTTTTTATTCTACAAATTTTAGGATGGCGAGAGCTACAAGAGCAAAATATTTTTTTTAGCGGTACGCCATCACAGTCTTATCTTTATGTGATTTCTGGAGCTCATTTAATTCACTTAATTGGTGGTCTCTTTTTTATTCTATATTTATGGATTCGCTCTGCTCGCTCTGCCACAGATCCAGTGAAGTCTCTCCTTTTTTTATCTAATAGTTACTATAGCGTAAAAATAAAAATGGCGGTGGTTTATTGGCATTTTTTAGATATTTCGTGGGTAGTACTCTTCATCACCTTCATTTTTCTATTACCTTAGCTATACTAGATGATTGCATTCCTATTTGTTTATTAATTTACTCTCATGAATACCCCAAGCATATCTGAGTTGAATCGCATACTCGGTAATATAGATATATATATGCTCGATCAGCTTCTGAAAGGGCGCTTTGATCCATCAAAGAAAATCTTGGATGCAGGTTGCGGTGAAGGTCGAAATGCAGCTTATTTTATTCAAAACAACTACCCTTATTTTGCTTTCGATAAGCACCCTTCAGCAATACAGCTTGCTCGCATGATTGCGCATCAGCTCAATCCGACCTTTGATATCCATCGTTTTCAACAAGGTGATTTAGCAGAAATACCCTTTCATGATAATTGCTTCGATTACCTTATATGCACTGCCGTATTACATTTCGCTCAAAATGAACGGCAATTTTTCCAATGGGCAGATGAACTTTACAGGGTTAGTAAGAATAATGCTATATGGATTGTTCGTATGGCAGCTTGTGAGCGTGAAGAAGATACAAACCAAATTAGCAATGGCACTTTTTCTTTTTTGCTTGACCAAGAATTACTAAAAAAAATGTTCGATAGATATCAAGCTCACTTAATAGAACCTTATAAATCCGTGAGAGTAGAAGATAAACGCCTAATGGCTAGCCTTGTGATTGAGGTAAGGAAGTAATCTTTTTTAGTTGGAATGAGAATGCTGGCTAACGCTATTGAGTCAATAAAAGGCTCTAGCTTTCCCAATCACTGAATTTTATTAGGCCATAGTATCAGCTGTGGCGATTGCTTTTGATGATCAGTGGTAAAAACAGGCCTACATTCAATATAGAGCTCCAACTGACCATTTATTTTTCATAAGCTAACCTGATCACCTTAGCGTTGAGTATGCATTATTTGAAGTAATTAGGGTCTGCTTAAAAACAGCTAATTTGTTGACAAATAAATCATAAAGTCTAAACTTTATTTATCCGAGTGCATAGTTTTTAAGCAAAAATGGAGAAAATGCTTGCACCAAAATGTCTTAGATCGACATTTTGTAGCTTAGCCCCAAGCATTATCGTGATTCGTAAATCGTAAGTGGTATTTATTTTAAAAAAGATTATAAAGCTTAAAATAAGCTTCTTGAAATATATCATTTTTTCCATCAAATAAAACAAGCGAAGCTTGTGCCGCCTCGAATCTGCAGTACTTGGGACTTTTTTAGCAAGCCCTAATTAAGGATTTTCAAACCTATTTGTGGCCAAAAAAAAGATTTTATTGGTGTGATTTAGTATACATATAGATTTACCATGATCCAGCCGAGCCACCGCCTCCCGTCATTCCACCACCAAAACCACCGAAGCCTCCAAAGCTACCTCCTCCTCTGCTAAAGTCACCATACTTACCGCTTGCAGACCGGTTCATACTACCTAAAAGAAGCGCTGCAGTCAGAGGATCAATGCCCCTACCACCATAGTGATTTTTTCGCATTCTATTTTGGTTGCCTCTACCCATTATTCCTATGAATATGATAATGAGTAAAATGATGATAAATGGCCAACCGCCTGATCCAGTTCCTTGCGCGGCTACCTCCTCTGCTTTAAACTCGCCTGAGGCTAATTTAAAGATAACATCTGATGCCGCATTAAGACCTCCATAGTAGTCGTTATTTCTAAAGTAGGGTACAATATAGTTGGCACGTATGCTGGCAGTAGCCGCATCAGTAATCACACCCTCCATACCATAGCCTGTAACAATCGCTGCCTGACGATCTTTCGGTGAGAAGGCGATTAAAATACCATTGTCTTTATTCGCTTTTCCAATTTTCCAGGTTTCAAAAATTCGAATTGCATAATCCATCATATCATAGCCCTGCAGACTTGTCAGGCTTACAATCGCTAATTCGGTAGAGGTGCTGTCGTTGTAAAATCTTAATTTCTGTTCCAACTTACGGTTTTGAGCAGGGTTGAGTACTCCAGCAAAATCATTGACTAAGCGAGGGGGCGTGGCCGGTTGTGGAATTTTTTGACCAAAAGAGTCATGAGCAATAGAAAAAAGAAATATTAACAAGAAAAACGCTGATAAGAGCAACGGATGAACACACTTTTTCATAATAGATTTTATCGTGAGCAATCAGTAAATCATTTACGCCAAATTTAACGGACTTTGTATGAAAGTGTGCAGCTTATTTTTCCTTTTATTGGTAATAAGGCTAAATACTTTTTTCAATAGTTATTTAAAATTGGTTAATAGCAGTCTTACAGTGAGGTTTATAAAAATCTAGCACCTTTGGCGTATGTGTTTGCTTGAAGATTACCACTATCTAGAGCATGCTTAAAAACAGCTAAATTGTTGATCAATAAATCATAAAATCTATACTTTATTTATTTGAGTGCACAGTTTTTATTCAAAAGTAGTGAAAATGCTTGCACGAAAATGTCTGAGATTGACATTTTGTAGCTTAGCCCCAAAAATTATCGTGAATCGTGAACGGGATTTATTTGAAAAAAGATTAAAAGCTTTAAATAAGCTTCTTGAAATATATCATTTTTGCTATCAAATAAGACAAGCGAAGGTTCTGCCTCCTCGAATCTGCAGTACTTGGGACTTTTTATGCAAGCCCTATCTAGTTTCGGGTTCGCGTCTTTTTCGTGCTTATAGAAAAAGGAAGGTTCTGTCTTTAAATGGATTCTGGTTTTGTATTCAAAGATATATCAGTTCTATATATGAATGTAAGTGGGTGGGAATGCACTCAGAACACCGATAGAGTGGGTACAAATTGGAAGGTGTGTTTGTTGCTATCACATGATTCAGTAGAACAATAAAAACCTCATTCTAAGCAATGAGGTTTTGGTCTGGAGTTTATCAATTTAAATCAGCTTCTTTTTGTCCATGATCGACCATTGCTAGTAGAAACATAGGTGCCTTTTGAAGTAGTGGCCAAAATTTCGCTCCCTATATCATTTAGGTCAATAAAATCTCCATAGTTAGGCCCTCTATATCTTGTGCTCCATGATCTCCCTCCATTGGGAGAGTACTCTAATATTTGATTGTTGCTAGGATTGATTCTTAAGATTTCAGAGCCTAGATTAAGCATTTGTGGCATGGTTCTTTGATTTTTAGTCCTTAAATTGATTTCAGTGTCTCAAGCAATCTTGTTTTTCTAGTAGCAGGCCTTATATTTTATTCAAGTCGCTATTTTGACAAGAATTCTTTACTTTCATTTGCTGGTTCTTTTATGCGCTTAATTCTTGCATACTGACGATTATCTCTATTCGGTGTCCAGCCCTCATTTGCTAGCATCTGTTTTGCGAGAGATTGTAACTGATTCATTGTTTTATCTCGATAAAAGTAGCTCAGAGATTGAACACGAAGCTCTAATTCTACTTCATATTGCTTCAAGGAATGTTGCGTCTCTATGGATTTTCTCAGTTCAGCCTCTTCTTGATCTAAGTTTTCATAGCGCTCTATAAAAAGCTGAGCACAGCCTGTCTTTTGAAGGTCGATCTCTTTTTGATGAGTTAATATCACTTTACCTTCGGTGTGAAGGTAAAAGTTGCCCAATCGTGATTTACGTAAAGGATAAGAACTATATATCTCTACATCCTTCACTTCTTCTTTTAGTTCTAGAGTGAGCTCATTTTTTATCAACTCCTCAAGCTTGATACGCACTACTTCCCAATTTTCCGTAAACCTGTATTTTCTCTTGTTTTCATGCTTTATTGGGAAGGAAAAGTCCTTATAATTTAAAATTTGCGTGTACTTCATATTGATTATATTAAATAGAAAGAGCAGTTATCCTGCAACCAGTATAAAAAAACCAATATCAAGTATTCTTTTTTGCTTCGCTTAAGAAATGTAGGAAGGAGCTTTTTTCTGTATGAGAGTTGGGTTTTAATGTACGAACGACCGATTTAGCTCCCAACAGATGAAAGAAATATTATAAATCGTCGTATTTCGATATAAAAGTATTCCTATTCGCAAGATTGCAGAGGACATTTTACCAACAACTGTAAATCATCAAGCGGTATTGTGTGATTTTTAAGTCACAGCGTACCACAATCTTGGTGCGTCGCCTCAAAAGGTAAAATCATTGAGCAACATTTTCGGCTATATCGAGTAAGCATAAGCCCTTCTTTGATTGCTATTTCTCAAGTTAATAGACTTTGATGAAATTCATTTCTTAATGTCAAAATAACTCAGTTTTGTAGACAAGCGAATAAGCATTAAAAGAATCATGCACTCAGATAAATAAACGATAGTCTTTGTTATTTATTTATCAATTATTATGCTTTCCGCATCATTACATATATTCCTTGCAAAGACACATCTTGTTACGTTGTGACGCCCTGCCATGCTTAAGTGCATGTTTTCTATTCTCACAGGGCTTCACCCTTTGTTTTGCAGATAGCGCCTTCAGCGGTTTTAAACCATAATACTCTCTTTGAAATTTAAGGTGGAAACAGACGGGTAGGCATATCAACAAGTTAGCTGTTTTTAAGCATGCTCCATTAATATGTGTTAATAACTTCACTAAAGTGAATAGGATAATGCATGTTGAGTGTTTTTAGCTCTTAATCTTGTAGTGTTGAGAAAAATATGTCATTTTTTAAGTGGATTAATCTTCATTTTTCAATCTTTCATAAATTTGTAAGCCTTTTTTCTCCCCTAGTACTCCCTGTATTTCTTCTAAAGAGGCCTCTTTAATTTTTTTGAGGGACTTAAACTGTTTCAACAGCTTGTTGATACCGGCTTTGCCAAGTCCTGGGATCTCCTCCAGCTCTGATTTGATCGAGCCCTTACTGCGCAGGTCGCGGTGAAAGGTAATGGCAAAGCGGTGCGCCTCATCTCGAAGCTGCTGCATGAGCTTAAGTCCCTCAGACTTCTTATCAATATGCAGCGGATAAGGATCGCCGGGATGGTATATTTCTTCCAGCCGCTTCGCAATACCCACTATGGGAATATCATGTTCTAAGCCTAGCTCCTTCAAGGCCTCCACCGCAGAGCTCAACTGCCCCTTCCCCCCATCGATGATAATCAGCTTGGGTAGTGGCTGCTCCTCTTTCAGCAAGCGGCTGTACCTTCTGCCTACCACCTCAGTCATCGACGCAAAATCATCGGGGCCAACCACTGTCTTGATTTTAAAATGACGATAGTCTTTTTTACTCGGTTTGCCATCTTTGAAACAAACCATCGACGCAACCGGATTAGTGCCTTGCAGGTTGCTATTGTCAAAGCACTCTATATGATCGGGAAGTTCTCTAAGACCCAAATCAGCTTGCAGTTTTTTGAGAACGCGTTTTTTGTGCATGGAGCTTTGCTCGAGTCGCTCTTTCTTTTCTTTACGTGCTTGAAGCGCGTTTTTGAAAGACAAATTGACTAAGTGTTTCTTATCCCCAATCTTGGGAACGCTAATTTCGGTGTCTTCCGGCTTAAAGTCTGGCTCAACATTACAAATAATCTCACTGATGGTGCTCCCTCTGTTTTTACGAATTTCTGCAATCACCAAGCTCATGATTTCCTCATTGCTCTCATTGAGCTTCTTTTTGAACTCAAGGCTCTCAGAGTGACTGATGCTGCCCTCTTGCACCACCATGTGGTTCACGAAAGCGCGCTTTTCATCAGAAGTGATGCTATAAACCTCCAGTTCCTTAATGTCGGGATTCACCACTGCTGACTTAGCTTGATATTTTTCCAAGAGCTGCATGCGATCGTAATAGCGTTGCGCCTCCTCAAAGCGCATCTGGGCAGCTGCCTCCTCCATGCGCTTTTTAAAAATGGCCTTGGCAATGCTTAGCTTGCCTTTAATAATATTCTTAGCTTGCCGAATGTCTTCATTATAATCAACCTCCGATTGCAAGCCCTCACAAGGCCCCTTACAGTTGCCAATGTGATACTCCAAGCACACTCTAAACTTTCCCGCTGACACATTCTCTACTGACAAATCGTACCTACAGGTGCGAATGGTGTACAACCTTCTGATCAGCTCCAATATATTGTTCATTGCCTTCACACTTGCATAAGGCCCAAAATACTCACCCTTGTGAGCGATGCGCCTGCGCGTAGGGTATATCTGCGGGAAGCGCTCCCTGCTCACACACAAAAAAGGATAGCTCTTGTCATCCCGCAATAGAATGTTATATTTCGGTTGGTAGGATTTAATCAAGGAGTTTTCTAGTAAAAGCGCATCCAACTCCGTACCGACTACCGTGATTTCCAGCCGGTGTATTTCACTCACCATGCGCAAGGTTTTTCGGTCGGTTTTTTGACCTGTAAAGTAGCTCCCCACTCGTTTTTTTAGCGACTTTGCCTTGCCTACATAAATGAGGTTCTCATCCCCATCAAAAAAGCGATACACCCCTGGCTCGTCAGGCAAACGCTTAATATCCTCTTTTGAGTAGCTTTGCCCCTTTTCGTATTCATCCGATTCGCTTATTGCTAGATAATCTTCACTCATAGTTGTTGTTACGGTCAGTGGATTGGATTAGTCTGTATCCAATATCATTACAACAAAATTAAAGCTTTTTTTGTCACTAACTTTTTAAAATTTGACTAGCGTGGGATGAGGTGGTGAGCTTAGCGTCTTGTAATCAATGAATCTTTTGCTCCAATTATTACTGTTTTTTTCAGACTAAAGCTATCAACTCTTCTAATGAAACCTCATAAAATACCTTTTTATTGAAGTAAAAATAGTTTTACCTTGGTTAAGGTGCTGAAAGTGGGAGGATTAAAAAAAAAGCCCCGTGAGGAGCTTTAGTTTAACAATAAAAGGGAGTTAAAAAGGCAAAGGATCGCCTTGAGAGTCATCGGTAAAGAAGTCATCTGGAGGAGGGCCTCCCGCTTGACTTTGTCCTGATTGAGCTCCAGTTTGGGGCGCAGCTCCACCTGCACTGACCTCATCCATTTTCCACGCTTTTACGTCTGTATACCACCGACCATTGTATTCGCGGCTCTCAATGTTAATACCGATGTTCACTTTTTTACCTTCCTGTAAAGGCATTTGGTCAATCTTCTCGCCCCATACAGTCACACATACTTGCTTGGGATACTGATCTTCAGTTTCTACAATTACCTCTTGCTTTCTCCAAGTCCCATTTTTTCCTTGTCCGCTAATTTCTTGATTGACCTTTATGATCTTTCCTACTAATTCCATGAATCTAATCTTTTTGTTCTTAAATATATTCTTTCAATAAGTGCCTACAAATTAGCTATTCTTTATCGCAGGGGAGTATCGCTAATATGTATCCTCATCCCACGAGAAAAAAGGAAAACAAGTTATAGCTGAAAAAGGCCCTTGTTTAAGCTGCTCAGCACTTCTTTTTTATACTCACTTTTTACCAGCAAGGAAATGTTATTTTTGCTACCTCCATAAGATACCATACGAATGGGCACCTCTGCCAGTGAGTCAAAAACCTGCATTAAGACCCCCTTAGAATCCGCCACCAGATCACCGACGATACAGATGATCGTCTGTCCACTTTCCTGCTCCACATGACCCAGCTCGGCCAGATCTTTCATGATCAGCTCAATATAGTCAGTTTTATCGATCGTGAGTGATACAGCTACCTCCGAAGTGGTAATCATATCGATGGGTGTTTTGTACTTTTCAAAGATCTCAAATACCTTGCGCAAAAAGCCATAGGCAAGTAGCATGCGTCCGGACTTAATTTTAATGGCCGTGATGCCGTCTTTGGCTGCAATAGCCTTCACACTACCCGGTTCTTGATTGGCAGAGATGAGGGTGCCTTTAGCCTCAGGCTGCATCGTATTGAGCAGGCGGACGGGGATATCATAATTCTGTGCCGGCCGAATGGAAAGCGGATGCAAAATCTTAGCACCGAAGTAAGCCAACTCAGCTGCTTCATCGAAGGACAAATTGGAAATGGGGCGCGTCTTGTCGACTACTCGCGGGTCATTGTTGTGCATGCCATCGATATCAGTCCAGATGTGAATTTCTGAGGCGCGAATAGCTGCTCCTACAATACCCGCAGTATAATCACTGCCTCCCCGCTGCAAATTATCCACTTCACCCATATGATTGCGGCAGATATAGCCTTGAGTGATGAAATAGGTAATATCCGGATACCGGCTGACTGATTCCTTGAGTTTACGCTCAGTATAGTGCATGACAGGCTCATTATCCTTGTCGGTCAGCATAAAGTCCAATGCTGGCAAGAGCACTGCCGATATTTTCTGCTCTTCACAATAGAGTGTAAAGAGCTGAGTAGAGATCAATTCTCCTTGAGCGAGTATCTTTTTCTCAAGTAGCGCATCGAAGCTTTCATGCGTATAAGCGCTTAGCTCATCAAACTTAGCCTTGATGAATGCTTGCGCTTTTTTAAGCTGACTTTTATCGGAAAGCAGTTGCTTGATGAAGTCTTCATATTTATGCTCAAGTAGTCTCACTAAGCTATCCGCTTGAGCTACATTTCCTTGTTTAATTTCTTCGCTAATTTCCACAAGAGCATTTGTAGTACCCGCCACGGCTGAGAGTACGACAATTTTTTTTCCAGGCTCTCTTCCAATTAGTTTCGCCACCTGATGCATGCGTTGTGGCAGGCCTACTGAGGTGCCACCAAACTTCATCACTTGAAAAGTGCTAGCTTCCACACTCATATTTGTCTAGTTTTTAATAGGAATTTATCAATTTCAATCATCGAATGCTTTTTTCAACCAAGCTCGCTTATAATTTTTGTGAGATGAGAATGCTTCCTCGATATGTTGATGCAAAAATACACATTATTTTTTTCTTCAGTCATGCTGCTATTAGTTATGTAGTCATATTGGGGATGGTTTCTCGGCTATCTGAATAAAAGTAACGAAAGAGCATTTAAGGTGGTGAATTTCAACTGACAAACTATAATGTGAAGCTTAGGCAACTTAATTAAGTTTTGGATGGAGATGGTTCAATTCTTAATCTACCACAATATGCGATATTGTGAATAAAATTAAGTTGTGATTGATGGGGTAATTATTAAGTGTTTGATGATCAACGAAGCATCATAGCGCTGCGATGATCAATGTTTTTCTATTTGGTTCTACTATCCTCATTCCACGCAAAAAAAACAAAAAAATAAATAGGGAACTTAAGCTACTGAATGCTCCTTTTGGAAAAGGCATGCCGCACTCGGCATAGACAGAAAAAATTCGTATTTTTGCATAAAAATAAGCAAGATATCATGTATTACAACTCCATCATCGAGACAATTGGCAATACGCCATTAGTAAAGCTCAATAGTGTAAATAAGGGAATAAAAGGTACGATACTAGTAAAGGTGGAATACTTCAATCCCGGCAACTCTATGAAAGACCGCATGGCGCTCAAAATGATCGAAGATGCGGAGAAAGAGGGTAAACTGAAGCCGGGTGGCACCATCATAGAAGGTACCAGTGGTAATACGGGGATGGGACTTGCCTTGGCCGCGATTAGTAAGGGCTATAAGTGCATATTTACCTTGGCTGATAAGCAATCAAAGGAGAAAATGGATATTTTGAGAGCGGTAGGTGCCGAAGTGATTGTATGTCCTACCAATGTATCGCCCGACGATCCGCGCTCCTACTACTCGGTGGCCCGCAAGCTCAATGAGGAGATCCCGAATTCTTTTTATCCCAATCAGTACGACAATATGAGTAATACTGCGGCACACTATGAAACCACCGGCCCTGAGATTTGGGAGCAAACGGAGGGTAAAATCACGCATTATGCGGCAGGTGTCGGTACGGGCGGCTCGATGTGCGGGGTGGCCAAATACTTGAAGGAGCAAAACCCAAAAGTGGTCAGCGTAGGGATAGATAGCTACGGTTCGGTATTTAAAAAGTATAAGGAAACAGGCATTTTTGATGAGAAGGAGATATATCCTTACCTGACAGAGGGTATTGGTGAAGATATTTTACCGAAAAATGTAGATTTTGACTTGATCGATACTTTCGTAAAGGTGACGGATAAAGACTCTGCGATCATGACAAGAAGATTGGCGCGTGAGGAGGGTTTATTCATCGGGTGGTCATGTGGCGCAGCCGTATATGGTGCGTTGCAATATGCCAAAGAACACTTGCAAGAGGATGATATGATGGTGATTATCCTTCCTGACCATGGTACGCGCTACCTAGGTAAGATCTACAATGATAATTGGATGAAAGATCATGGCTTCACGGAGGAAAAGACCTACAGCACGGCTCGGGAAATTATCAGCACACGCAATGGCAGTGCTGAGCTTTTCACCATATCGGAAGAGATGAAGGTAGAGGACGCCATCCGTCTGCTCAATGAAAAAGGCGTGAGTCAGGTGCCTGTGGTGCGAGGTGAAGAGTATGTGGGTAGCATTACCGATAGTGCACTGCTACGCAAGATGATCGAAAACCCTGATATACGCTCTGAACTCGTGAAAACAGTAATGGAGGAGCCGCTGAAGTTTGTGGCGGCAGATAGCTCATTGGATGTATTGAGCTCCATGCTGGAAAAAGAAAATCGTGCGCTTTTGGTTCGCGATTCTGGTGGTAAAACACAAATCATCACGCGTCATGATTTATTAATGGCTTTATCTAAAAATTAAGTTGGGATGAGGGGGTAAGCAATAGGAAGAAATAAAATGAAAGACAGCTCGCATGGGCTGTCTTTTTTTGTTTGGAATGCTGGGGAACTGGGGAGTAGTTTATTTTTTAAAGTATTGGAGGCTGATCGATTGATTCTTTGTTGATAGCCTTATCTAAAAATTAAGTTGGGATGAGGGTGTAAGCAATAAGAGGGATAAAATGAAAGGTTGTTCGAATGAACGGCTTTTTAAGAGTTATCCGAGTTGAAAGTTGGTGATTAAACTTACTTTATGGTAGAAATCTGTTTTATTTATATCGTAAGTTTCATTTATAATTGAAACTTATGTTATATTTGCTTGCTCTTTAAAACACAATAAGATGATAAGGTATATCGAAAGACCGCTTTATATTGATAGAATTAAACCATTTATTGGTAAATCCCTGATAAAAGTTTTGGTAGGACAACGTAGGGTCGGAAAAAGTTTTCTATTGATGCAGTTGAGAGACCTCATTTGCAAACAAGATCCAGAAATACAAATTATTTATATCAATAAGGAGCAACATGAGTTTTCAAAAATAAAAAACGCTGATGACCTTTTTCTTTATTTGAAAGAAAACGTAAGGGGAGACGGTAAAGTAGCACTCTTTATTGATGAAATACAAGATATTGAATCCTTTGAGATTACATTGAGAGACCTTGCAACGAGGCCTAATTATGATATTTATTGCACGGGCAGTAATGCAAATTTACTTTCAAGCGAATTGGCCACTTTTTTAAGCGGTCGATACATAGAGATCAAAGTGTTTGGTCTAAGCTATACTGAGTTTTTGAATTTCTATAATTTACAAGATGCTGTTCCGAGCTTTCAAACCTATCTAAAATTCGGGGGATTACCCTATTTAATTAATTTGAATACTGAAATACAGATAGCCTATGAATACTTGACAAGCATTTATAATACCATTTTGCTCAAAGATGTGGTTGCACGATTTAAAATTAGGAATGTAAAATTTTTAGAGAACCTGATTACATTTTTAGCAGACAATATTGGTAGTTTAGTGTCATCAAAGAAAATCAGCGACTATCTAAAGTCACAAAAAATAAATATATCACCACAGGTGGTGATTGATTATCTCGGATATCTTGAGTCATCATTCTTGATTTTTAAAGTAAAGCGAACAGGGATAGAAGGTAAAAAAGTGTTCGAGATCGGCGAAAAATATTTCTTTGAAGATATTGGTATCAGGAATTCGATTGTTGGATATAAAGCAAGTGATATTCACAAGCTTTTAGAAAATGTAGTATATCTGCACTTAAGGATGGCTGGATATGCGGTAACAGTTGGGCAGGATGGAAAAAAAGAAATTGACTTTATCGCCCAAAAAGGCGGAGAAAAGATATATGTTCAAGTGGCCTATATGCTCACAACTGAAAGTACAATAAAGCGAGAGTTTGGGAATTTGCTGGAAATATCAGATAACTACCCAAAATATGTGGTGACCATGGATGAAATGACTGAAATATCAACCTACCAAGGTATCTATCGAATGCACGTAAAAGATTTTTGTTTAAAAATGGTGTAATTAATCATTTGGTAAAAAGATGAAGAATGGAAGCCATTTTTTCAATTAAGAAGTGAGTTTTTTTTTAAAAAAGCAAGCTGCCTTCCAATGAGTTGGTATTTTAGGAGTTGAAAAATTAAGTTGGGATGATGGGGTAAGCAATAGGAAGAAATAAAATGAAAGACAGCTCGCTTGGGCTGTCTTTTTTTGTTTGTAATGCTGGGGAATTGGGGAGTAGTTTATTTTTTTAAACCATTAAGAAATTAAGGGGTATTAAGAGTTCGTGATAATAAGTTGAATCCTTCCAATCATTTTGTTGCCTTTTCACCAAGCCCTAAAAGGGCGAGCGGTGTAAGGTGTAGCCCTAGGTTTTAATTGATTAAACCAATAAGAAAAGGAGTGGTATAAATGCAGAATGAAAACGCCATTAAATTTTTTGACTAAAAAAACGCCTTCCTTTCCAAACAACATCCTACCAATCACAAAATTAAAATCCTCAAATTCAGTATTTTCATTCTGTCAGCTATATTTCAAAATAATCAATGGTTATTTTATTGTTTTAAAATTAGTG
>JAFIEW010000068.1 GCA_020832375.1 Cyclobacteriaceae bacterium | reverse complement strand
TCGGGTCGTTTTAGCAGCTTCAACAGCTACACTGCAAACAAGCGGATAAGCATAATATCAAATCATAAAAAATAAAGTCAATGTGCCTGAGAAAAATTAATGCATCAAATCAAAGCATATTTTTCACTATGGTCAAACTGTAGTCTGAAAATAATTTTTGCTCTTTATGATCTCACCAATAGGTAATCATAAGCCTTTATTTAAGAAAAATTGATATATCTGTTTTATCATTTACTCGATCATCTTTTCAAGAGGCACGTTGATGCGATCTACCCTCAACACCCTCATTTGACATTATTATAAATAGGACATGCTTAAAAAGAGCTAAATTATTGATAAATGAATCATAAAATCCGTGGTTTATTTATTTATTTAAGTGCACAGTTTTTATTCAAAAGTAGAAAAAATGCTTGCACGAAAATGTCTGAGATAGACATTTTGTAGCTTAGCCCTAAGCATTATCCTAAATCGTATTTGTTTAAAAAAAGATTAAAACAAGCAAAGCGTGTGTCGCCTCATATCTGCAGTACTTAAGACTTTTTAAGCAAGTCCTAAATAGCTGTTGACATTAGATGAAGGCCACCACATAGCTTCTATTTAATGTGTAACCGAGCAAATTTGAATTTTTTAAACCTGGGCTAATTGGTACAGGCCTCTAGTCTGTGGCTCTCTGATTAAAAATGAGATAGCCAAAATGAATTAAGAAATTGAATCTATCTCGACTATTGTCATAAAAGTTAAAGCTCATACCAGCAGGGCCAACTGGAGTTTTATAAACTAGACCTAAGGATGCGGCCACTACAGGAACATGGAAGTCCCACTCAAAAATAGCTTCTTGACCCAAACCTTCTGAAAGATTTTGCAAAGGCAAAAAAGCGTGAGCCTCAGCTCTTAGTTGAAGATTATTTCTAGGTTCCCATATTAATCTTGAGCCTGCGGCTACAAAATTAGGCGCTCGTAAATCTTCTTGAATCAATGTTCTAGCATCATTGAGAGAAAAATAGGGAGTAGTCATAATAAGCGTCGAAGTATAGTTACTAAAAGTAGGCTGATTACTCAAGACTGCATTAATGTTATATCCCATCGACCAATTGCGGTTGATCGGCCTATACCTTACTCGCGCCACTTTTAATCGAAACCACTGGCGCTGATTAGTCTGTCTGCCTTCCAGCGCAGAGGTTGTGCCAGCCCTATAAGTTTCAAATCCATAAAAATAATCTAATCCAATAAATAGTGACCGCCCACGAGTGGGATACATTTTTTCATTTAAGGTATTTTCAGATAGAGCGACAGCATACTTTCCCGCTCTATATCTAAGCAAATCTAGTTCATCTGAAGTACTGAAGTCCTCAAGGTTATTGAAACGATCCGTATTATTCAGGTGTGCGGCCTCTACGACAATCTTGCGGCGAGAGCCAACCGGAAAGGCGAGTTTACCTCCAAAATAACGATCGATTTGCCGTAGTACAGTAGGAGTATGATCAGGGTTAAAAAAATCATCAGTGACGAGAAAATTCCAGCTATTCCAATAGACTCTTGGCTCTAAGTAAAATGGCGATACCCAAGGTATATTTACCCTTGTTTTAAAATCGACTGTTTGATTAAATTCTCCTAATTGTAAATTTAAATTATGACCCCATAAAAATTGATTTAGATGTTGATATTCTGCACTTAGAAAAATATTACTTAGTGAGCGATTGGCAATCAATCCACCAAGATCAATGTCTAAGTTCCTTTCCTTTTGGGTAGCAAGGTTTAACTCAAAGCCATCCAGCTCTTCTAAATAGCTTATTGTAGGAATTAAAGTTGTGAAATAGTCTTCAGATAAAATTTTGTAATAAGCTGCTTTTACTTCTTTTTGTGTCAATCCTTCGTCATTCATAGGAAATAAGCGCTCCACATATTGTCGTTGATTATCACGAAAACCTGAGAAAGAAACTCTTTTAATACGCAATTCTTGGTGTTTTGACTTGAAGGCATCCCTTTTTTTATCTAAATCCTCTCTACTCACCCTTCTGTGAATCTTATCCTTTACCTCCTCCATTGATCTTAAGGCAGCCGTATAGCCTGAATCCAATATGGCAGATGCTTTACGGAAGTCAACTGAGCTATAATCATCAATACTGGGATTAATGAATATATCATTTTCATCAAGCAACTTCGGATCTGTTTTATCCAAAACCATAAAAATCAAAGATCTTCCCACCAAACGATCATCTTGGTCATGAGGGTATTCCTCAAACTTTAAATCGGAGGCGTTGACACCAATAATAATATCTGGATTAAACTCCTCTCGCATGGTAGACACGGGAAAGTTATTGTAGATACCTCCGTCAAAGAGATATTCTCCATCCACTCGGATAGGTCTATAAAAAAATGGCACTGCCATTGATGCTCTCATCGATTGACCTAAGGGCCCTGACTTAAGGGTTTTTTCTGTCTGGGTAAATACTTCTGCCCCCATAGCTCGATATGGAATCAATAAACTATCATAATCGTAATTGGCAGTTTGAGATGCTTGAGCTGTCATCTCCATTAATACAAAATTTAAGAGAAGATCATTGGCAAGGTTAGCTTCTAAAATAGCATTATAAGCGGAATCCATGCGAAAACTAACTCCAAACCAAGATGCATCATCCGGTTTTTTAGCAAAATAAAAGTTGTAGTCATCAGCTATTTTCCCATTTACCCAATTTTGAAAACTCTCATCCAAAACGATAGCTTCAATCTCATCCACTGAATAGCCAGACGCATAGTATCCTCCTACCACAGCACCCATAGAGGTGCCTGTAATATAGTCTACAGGAATATTATGCTCTTCGAGAGCCTTTAATACCCCAACATGAGTTATACCTCTTGCTCCTCCCCCACTAAGTACAAGACCTACCTTTTGCGCAATTGTCAAATGCGAAATACACAAAAGCAAAATGAATAATATATATAGGATGAAATTTTTAATCATGACAACGATATGTAGTGAATGGCTTTGCTTCGAAATTTAACACATATAATTAAATACCAAAACATACTATTCAAGTATTTCAACGAAACCAAAGCGAAAGCTAAAATTGGACAGATTAACAAATTCTACGCTAACTTGAAAGGCCTTTCTGCTATATCAAATCATAAAAATGGCAAATAATTGAATGGCATTTACCAAAAATTCAATCACCACATACTAACCTAAAACTTAAAAACAAATAAACAACGGGCCTACTATCAAGTTAAGAGGAAGAAATTCCAAACAATGAATCAACAAATTTGCTCCAATAGCCTCTATGAAAAATAATCACCTGCTTGATAAGTCTTTTAACTTCTTTTTATCACCAAAGGTGAAGCATGCTACCGAGCGATATGTTTTAATCATTGCAATCATTGGTTTTCTCATTCATTTAGGACTAATTGTAGCTGTACAGCAAGACTGGCTCAATTTGGAATCAAAACTCCTCAATAGCCCAATTGCTGCCATTTATACGCCATTTTCCTTTATTCTAGTATATGAAGTCTACTTACTTATTTTTTTCTTACCAAAATCAATTTCAACCTACATTGGTAAGCAATACGAGATCATAACACTCATCGTCATTAGAAGAATTTTTAAAGACATTGCGAATATTGAACTAACTACAGACTGGTTTAAAAATCAAAATGACCTCCAATTTACCTATGATGTACTCACCTCCATGATATTATTTCTTCTAATTTTTTTTTATTATAAAAAGAATGGAGATAAGTATCATGCTAGTGAAAACATTGAAACCCCACACAACGAAAAACTACGCAGGTTTATTAATTTCAAAAAATTAGTTGCTGTTGTCTTGGTGCCTATTCTTGTCATGCTAGCCATATTCACCTTCTATCGCTGGGCATCGGTCGCTATTTCAGGTAATGAGAGTAGTTTTGAAAGCATGAGTAATATCAATAATATCTTCTTCGATGAGTTTTTCACTATATTGATCGTAGTAGATGTTATTCTATTACTTTTTTCATTTTTTTACTCCGATGAATTTCACAAAATCATTAGAAATTCCGGTTTCATTATTTCTACCATTCTTATTAAAATATCTTTTTCAGCTGAGGGATTAATCAATAATGCCTTAGTAATAGGGGCAGTACTATTCGGCTTTTTAATGATGATCATACATAATATGTACCAAAACCATGAGCAAGAACTCGATAGTGCAAACGAAGAGGAATAAGGTTGAAAAAAGACCTGTTGATTGATGCAGAATCAAATGAACACCAATCCATAAGCTCAAAGTCCCTCATAAAAAAGTTTTCGCTATCTTGATTAAATTCGTAATTTTGTTGAGATCTCTAAGATCTTAAACTCATATACCTTGTTATTTTTCGATAAATCGGAAAACCTTAGCATTCGAAGCTATTAATTTGCATGAAAACATCAAAGATCAGGAAAAGAAAACTAGGGTCTTATCCCTTCCTTAGCGTTATTTTTAGCATTTCGCTAGCGCTGTTCGTGATCGGGCTTACAGGTTTATTACTTGTCCATGCAGGTGCTTTGAGTCGAATCATCAAAGAAAACATTGAAATTCAAGTTTTCCTCAATCGCAATGTTACTGAAAGTGACCGCTACAAACTAGAGCGATCTCTGAGCGAAAAACCTTTTGTGAAAAAAGAAAAAGGAAAAGCCCTAATAGAGTTTTTATCAAAAGAGGAGGCAGCAAAGGCCTTCATCGAAGCAACAGGCGAAGATTTCCTCAGTTTTTTAGGCGACAACCCCCTTCGCGACGCTTATCTTCTAAGGCTTGATCCAGAATACTATGAAAAAGACCAACTGTCAGAAATTAAGCAAAGTATAGAAAGTATCAATAGTGTATTTGAAGTAGTATACCTAGAAAGCCTTATAGAGTCAATTAATCAAAATATCACAAAAATCACCTTGATTCTAGGTATATTCGGCCTTATACTAATAACTGCATCCGTTGTGCTCATTAACAACACCATCAAGCTAGCCCTATTCTCACAGCGTTTTCTAATTAGATCCATGCAATTGGTTGGTGCAACTCAAAATTTCATCAAGCGCCCATTCCTTTATCGATCCTTTTTACACGGACTCATGGGATCTTTGATTGCAACAGTACTTTTATTGATGATTACCTTTTCTGCCTATCGGCAAATCCCAGACTTAGAAATATTGAGAGACGACAAAGCCTTACTAATGCTCGCAGGTGCGCTTTTTATAGTAGGTATGGCAATTGGTGTACTAAGCACATTATCAGCTATGCGAAAGTACATGCGTATGTCACTTGATGAACTGTATTGATCATCTATAGACCCAAGAAATAATACACGAAAATTATATCATTGAAAAACTAAGCAACATCTCATGGTATTATGAGATATAAATATTAAAATAATGAAACAACATTTCCCATTCAGTCGAACCAATTATATCCTCATGGGCGTAGGCCTAGGAATTATCCTTTTAGGATTTATCATCATGTCTATCGACAGCGCAGACTATGGCTTTGGATTTTTAGGACTTACTTTAGGACCTGTAGTACTCTTCTTAGGCTTTTTATTTCAATTTTTCGCTATTTTATACAATCCCAAAAAGCAATAATAAATGGGCATTATCGAAGCCCTAATATTGGGCTTATTACAAGGGTTTACCGAATTTTTACCGATCAGCAGTAGTGGCCACATTGAAATTGGTGCTCACTTGCTGGGCGTAGAAGCTCAAGACCATTTGCTATTTCAACTGGTGGTACATCTAGCTACTGTCATAAGTACTTTAATAGTGTTTTGGAAGGACATTATTAATATCATTCAAGACTTGTTGCGCTTTGAGCTCAATGATAACACTAAATTTGTAGGTAACATCATTCTATCAGCGATTCCTCTGATGATTGCAGGTTTATTTTTTGAAAAAGAAATAGAAGCTTTGTTTTCTGGCGAGGTACTATTCATTGGAATGATGTTATTACTGACTGCACTTTTACTAGGCATGACCTACTTCAATCGCAAGATCAAAGGCACAGAAGTGACTACTATGAAAGCCCTCGTGATTGGTTTTGCACAAATGGTAGCACTCATACCCGGTGTAAGTCGCTCGGGGAGTACTATCGCTACCGCTCTTTTGATAGGAGTAGACAAAGAAAAAGCAACAAGATTTTCTTTTCTAATGATATTAGGGCCGATTATTGGTGCATCACTTCTAAAGTTAAAGTCCATCATTGGACAGCCTATGAGTTCCTCCACAGAAGGCGAAATCACGGCGATAGCCCTTTTAGTCGGTTTTATTGCCTCCTTAGTCGCTGGCTGGATTTCCTGCAAATGGATGATCGATATCGTTAAAAAAGGTAAATTAATCTATTTTGCAATATACTGCCTGATCGTAGGTTTCATTGTAATTTTTCACTCACTTTATTTTTAAAATCAGGGTGGAATGAGAACGCTGTCGATACTTAATTTGCATGGTTTCATCTTCAAAGGTCGAATCTCCCCCCTTATTTACTTTCAGTAGTTGGCTAAGCTTAAAATAATAAAAAAAGATAAGCCATTAAAGATCAAATACATTACACCAAAGAATCACAAAAAATGCAAGAACAAGCTGGAATAGTAGAGTGGAAAGAAGATCGGGCGATCTTTCTTATTGACAAGCCCATCAGTTGGACTTCATTTGATGTGGTCAGAAAACTCAAGCATAAACTTCCCTATAAAAAATTAGGACATGCTGGCACCTTAGATCCACTAGCCAGCGGATTGCTAATCTTATGCGCGGGGAAGCGAACAAAAGACATTGAGCAGTTTCAAGCTCAGCCAAAAGAGTATAAAGGTAGCATCTTTTTAGGTGCAACAACTCCTTCCTACGATTTAGAAACCGAACCAGAAAACTTTCAAGATATTTCAAATCTCAAGGAAGAAGCAATAAGATCTGCGGTGGAGACTTTCCGTGGTCAAATTACACAATACCCACCCGTACACAGTGCGGTAAAAATAGATGGTAAGCGCGCTTACGAAGCAGCAAGACAGGGCAAGGAGGTAAAAATGAAAAGCCGAGAGGTCATGATCCATGAATACGAAATTACCAATATAGAGCTACCGCTCGTTCATTTTCGTATTAAATGCTCAAAAGGAACTTATATTCGTTCATTGGCTCATGATTTAGGACAAAAATTAGGTGTAGGAGGGTATTTAAAAAGACTGATACGCACAAAAATTGGTGACTATCGCGTAGAAGATGCTATTTCACCAGAGCAGATGGTCAAAACCTTATCCGCTGAAGAAAAGTAAATAGGTAGGGATAAGGTGATTAAGTGTCAACTCAGTTATCGCTTAGAGCCTCATTCCTAGCAAATAAAAAAGGTAAAATATACCATCCTCATTAATCTTTAAAGTCGGTAATCGAAAAGGATACAATACCACTTTAAATATATTCTATTGAATCAAAATATGATTATACACGAAGGTTTATCGGAAAAATTGAATATACGCTTTCCCGTGGTGACAAGCGGTACCTTTGATGGAGTACACATAGGACATCAAACCATTTTAAAACGTATTAAGGACCTTGCCATAAAAGAGGGAGGTGAAACAGTGATGCTAACTTTTTGGCCTCATCCCCGCATAGTACTTGAAAAGGAAAGTGAAGACAGCTTACAGCTACTCAGTAGTTTTGAAGAAAAAGCTGAAAAGCTCAAACAACACGGCATTGATCACCTCATAAAAATTCCTTTTACCAAATCATTTTCAAAGTTAACTAGCCAAGAGTTCATCGAGGATATCTTAATCGAAAAAATAGGATCTAAGGTACTTGTGATTGGCTACGACCATAAATTTGGCAAAAACAGGGAGGGTGGATTTGAGTCGCTACAAGCCAATGCAGATCGCTACGGTTTTCGTGTGGAAGAAATCAGTAGACAAGACATTGACGACATTGGAGTGAGTAGCACAAAAATAAGAAAGGCTTTACAGGCTGGAGATGTAGAACTAGCCAAAAGCTTTCTTGGAGAATATTATGAACTTAATGGAGAGGTTGTGCAGGGTGAGCGCTTGGGCAGGACCTTAGGATTTCCAACTGCCAACTTATCCTTAGACTTCAAGCACAAGCTTATTCCAAAAGACGGGGTATATGCAGTGTATGCCCATGTGGGAGGCAAGAAGTATCGAGGTATGCTGAATATAGGACAGCGCCCCACAGTTTCAAATCAAGGAAAAAAATCTATTGAAGTTCATATTTTAGATTTTTCGAGCGATATTTATGGAGAATCCATGCGAATCGACATGGTAAGTCGTGTAAGAGACGAGCAGGCATTTAAAGGTAAAGATGCGCTCGTAGAACAACTTCATAGAGATCGCGAGGATATCGAAAAACTTCTTGATGAACAGACGAAATAAAACCAACAACAACAATGATAAACAAACAAATAAAAGATGCTGATGAAGCCGTGAGCGATATACATGAGGGGGCTACCTTGATGATTGGTGGGTTCGGATTGAGTGGCATTCCTGAAAATTCAATCAGCGCTTTACTACGCTCCGGAGTAAGTGGGCTTACATGTATCAGCAATAATGCGGGCGTTGATGATTTTGGCATCGGCCTTATGCTCAAAACTAGGCAGGTGAAAAAAATGATCTCTTCTTATGTGGGTGAAAATGCAGAGTTTGAGAGACAACTTCTCGCTGGTGAGCTAGAAGTAGACCTCATACCACAAGGCACATTGGCTGAACGAATACGAGCAGGTGGCGCCGGTATTCCCGCATTTTTCACCCCTGCAGGATACGGAACTGAAGTGGCAGAAGGCAAAGAAACTCGTGAGTTTGATTGTAAGATGTACCTTATGGAGAGTTGGCTACGTGCTGACTTTGCGATTGTAAAAGCCTGGAAAGGTGATACTAGTGGTAATCTTATCTTTAAAGGAACAGCCCGAAATTTTAATCCGATGATGGCGGCAGCTGGAAAAATCACCATCGCTGAAGTTGAAGAACTTGTACCTGCAGGCGAACTAGACCCGAATCAAATTCATACTCCCGGTATTTATGTACAACGAATTTTTGAAGGGAAAAACTACGAAAAAAGAATCGAGCAACGAACGGTAGCGGAGAAAGATTAATCATGTTAAAAATAAGGCTTGAACCTATCAGCCTTGCACAATAATCATATATATTAATCCAACTTACTGCCATCACTTGATTTGACTGAAGCTTTCAACATGATAAGCTTTATGATATTAGTCAAAATCTTCATTGATACATTGAGCATCCAAAGGACGGTTAATCATAGTATTGATACTATCAAGAAGTATGCACCAACAACAAAACAAAAACTATGGCCTTAGATAAAAAAGCAATCGCAAAGCGAATAGCACAAGAAATAGAAGACGGTATGTACATCAACCTAGGCATCGGAATCCCTACCCTAGTAGCCAATTATATTCCTGATGGAATCAGCACAGTTTTACAGTCGGAAAACGGTTTATTGGGTATTGGCCCATTCCCGAAAGAGGAAGATGTAGACGCTGACTTAATCAATGCAGGTAAGCAAACTATTACGATGCGCCCTGGATCAGTACTGTTCGACTCGGCTGAAAGTTTCGGTATGATTAGAGGTGGACATGTAGACCTCACCATTCTTGGTGCTATGGAAGTATCAGAAAATGGTGATATTGCTAACTGGAAAATTCCTGGAAAAATGGTAAAAGGTATGGGTGGCGCCATGGACTTGGTAGCCTCAGCCGATAATATCATCGTTGCGATGCAGCACACCTCAAGATCAGGTGATTCAAAGCTTTTGCCTAAGTGCAGTTTACCTCTTACAGGATTAAAATGTGTCAAAAAGATCGTTACCGATCTTGCTGTATTAGAAGTGATGACCGAGGGAGGTTTTAAGTTGCTAGAACGAGCTCCAGGAGTAAGCGTAGAAGAAATTAAAGCTGCAACGGCTGGAAAGCTCGTGATTGATGGCGATATACCAGAAATGAATATTTAACATTACAGTAAAATTGACCCTAAATTAGAACAGGCATAGATGTCTATTCGCTAAAACACTGTATACCAATTAGATTGACTAAAATTTCATATCTTTACGGAGTAAAATTTGAAATCCTAGTCACAACTTATTAATCATGAATAAAACCCTACTACTTCCCCTATGTTTTTTTGCCTTCATCAGTTTTTCAGGCTGTGGAGATGACCCTATCCTTGTCAGTCTTAATGATGATAAAGAATTAGGTGCAAGTTTTCATGAGCAAATCCTAGCAGATAGTGACCAATTCCCTGTCTTAGCACGCGAAGGAAATGAGGCGGCATACGAATACCTAGAGCAAATGACTGATCGATTATTATTGGCGGAGGCTGTTCGATACCGCACAGAATTTGATTGGGTGCTCACCATTATAGACGATGATGTACTCAATGCATTTGTGACACCAGGAGGATATATCTATGTGTATACTGGTCTTATTAAGTTCTTAGATACCGCAGATCAGCTTGCAGGGGTTATGGGCCATGAGATTGCACATGCAGACAGAAGGCATACTAGTCAAAACCTTCAAAGAGAATACACTGTAAGTGTCCTTTTGAGCCTCCTATTAGGTCAAAACACTAATATACTCACTGAGATAGTAGTAGGTTTGGCTAGAGGGGCAAGCAACCTTAGCTACTCAAGAGAGTTTGAACGGGAGGCTGACGACTATTCAGTGAGGTATCTGAAGGATACAAAATATGCCTGCGATGGTACGGCAGGTTTTTTCATTAAGCTAGAGGAGCAATCATCAGGTGGATCGATCCCTGAATTTTTAAGTACTCACCCTTTACCAGGAAACCGCGTGAGAGATATTCAAGACTTAGCATCTACCTTAAGTTGCGACATTACTCCAGTGAGCGGTAAAGTACCTACCTATGAGGAGTTTAAAGCGATGTTCAATTAAGCACCGATAAAATTAAACATTGAGAAATAGTATTCTGTAAAATATCAAAAAAGCGAGCGCATGAGATGCTTGCTTTTTTGTTTACCAGAACAAGTCTAAATGATATAACTGATTAAAATTTAAACCTTAGCCCCATTCCTTCAGGTGATAGATAAAGGTTTTGAAAAAGATCATGATAAGCTTGGGTATCTTGAGAATGGATATAAGCCAAAGCAATATCAAAAAGCATTAAAAAGGCACCTTGCATAATGACCGAGTTGCCAAAACCCCTCCATTGCTCAGAGTTAACATTGGGTCTACGGGAGTATTCGCGCATCCAAAACCCACCAGCCATATACCCTAGGTCTAAAGCGGCATTGATGAGCAAAACTTTTTGAATTGACTGATGCGCATCGAATGCTTCTAGAAAATTGGCAGAGGTACTAGCATTGATCGCCTGGTATAAGCCAAAACCTGCAATACCGAGATTAACAATATTCCAATACACGTTCATTTGATCAAAGTAATTAGCTGTACCATCTGATCCTGCCGCCCATCGCGCACCACTTACAGCAATATTACCAATGGCCCAAGATCCAAGGATATACATCCCTGTTTTATTGACAGCTAGCCTTTTATCATCCAATTCACTCCAAGCAAAGGAGTCAGCCTCTCCTTGGGCTAAAGCCTCTATGGGAAATGCAAAAAGAAAAAGCCAACAAAAAACAAATAAACACAGATAGGGAAGACGATGAGTAGATGTTGATGCCATAATCTTTTTATTTTGTAAACCGCAGCGCTTATAAAAGGTTATAAAAGTCGCCTTTTTTGAGTGTCGCTCTTTGAGCGTTCTCATTCCACACTAAAAAAGATCAAAGGCAAAATAAAATAAGCGCAGCGCAAACACAATCAGTAAAAGACCTACAATCCGATTGAGTATTTTCATGAGGCGGGGTGTGATCAGGCGCTTGAGGCGCATGGCTAAATAAGACTTAATGAGATCAAAGAAAAAGACCGTAGCGACAATAAGAAAGAAAAACCAGAATGCCTCCTGTCCACTGTATTGATATTTTACCTTTGCCAAACTTACTATTCCGAGCCAAAATATTAATACAAATGGATTAATGCCGTTGAGCAAAAAGCCTTTGACTATATGCTTTTTTTTGGTGTGCCGCTGCCTTACTTCCAGGCTACTTGCTGAATGAGGAGCTGGCTTAATCAACGAACCGATGCCGAAGGCCAACATGATAAGCCCACCCACTCCACCTAATACCATCTGAAAAGAACTATTATCTGCATAAGCAGCCAAGCCAAAAAACAGGATCGATATAAAGGCAGCATCTGAAACTGCAATACCAACAGCCATTAGAAAACCGGCGAAAAAACCATTTTCAATTGCGTTTTGGATCAAGGCAAAAAATACGGGACCAATTGAAACTGACAGTATCAAGCCAAAAAGCAATCCATTTGCGATCACATCCATTTATCCTATCTTATTTGCTAGGAAATCTTGCCACTCGGTTACTTTTTCTTTTTTAAGTACCCTAGGAAACTTATTCTGTCCGCCGACCTTTCCTTTTAATTCCATAAAATCGTAAAAACGGCTTGCAGGTAGCACATCAACAAAGATTTCTTTCAGTGCAGCCTTTCTTTCAACCGCATAATCGTCATTGAGCTCTTTGAGTTTTTGATCTAACAGACGTGAAATGCTATCAGGATCGGGTAACTCTCCTCTTACACCGATATACCAATGATGAGCGAATAAACTCCCATGAGGAATGCCGCAAACTGTAAACTCCTTAACTTCAAAGTCCATCTCTTCGCTTACCAACTGCAGCGCTTGATTCATGTTTTCTACACTCAAATGTTCGCCACATAAACTCAAGAAATGCTTAGTACGTCCTGTAATCTTAATCTCAGATCGTAATTTATTGGTGAATTTAATGGTGTCTCCAATCATATATCGCCAAGTACCAGCACATGTAGACAATAGTAAAGCGTATTCTTTATTTTCTTCTACTTGATGAATCATACACGCTTTTGCTTGCTCTTTTAGATTGCCATCAGCATCAAAATTTTCATCGGTAAAAGGAATAAATTCATAAAAAAGGCCATTGTTAAGTACCATACGCATAGAGCTACTCTGTGGATCAGCTTGAAAAGCAACAAAACCTTCTGAAGCAAGGTAGGTTTCGATATAGGATATAGGGTGGCCTAAAAGCTTACTAAAAGACTTCTTATAAGGCTCGAAAGAGACTCCACCATGAACGTAGACTGATAGATTAGGCCATATTTCATGGATGTGGTTCACCCCATGATGAGCAATAATCTTTTCCATCATAATCTGTATCCATGCGGGTACACCTACCACAAAACCTATGTCCCACTTATGAGCATTGAGCATAATATCATCAAGCTTTTTATCCCACTCTCGGGTTTTAGCAATTTTCTTTCCTGGCTTATAAAAATGTTGAAACCAAAAAGGGATTTGTGAGGCTGTAATTCCGCTTAAGTCACCCTCAAAGTAACTTCCATTTTGATTGAGGTGAGTACTACCTCCAAGCATTAGTATACCTTTTGAAAATACATCAGCGGAAAGATCGTGTCGTGATAGAGAAAGTATCTGTCGAACACCAGTGCGCTGTATAGCTCGCAGCATATCTTTAGTTACAGGAATATATTTAGTCGGTGCTCCTGATGTACCTGAGCTTAAAGCGTAATACTTTACCTCGCCAGGCCAACAAACATTCTTTTCACCAGCGCGCGTACGCTGCCAATAGCTACTATAAAGCGCATCATAATCTACAATTGGCAAACTTTCAGAATAAGCATCATAAAACTCATCTTCGCTAGAGCTTCTAAACTCCTTAAGAATGCTTTTAAAGTCATAATCTTTTCCAATGGCCGTATTGCGAGCTGATATCAATAATTTACGAAGCTCATTCTTTTGCAAATCAAAAGGTGAGGTATATTCTTGCTCCAAACTTTCTCTAATACGAATACCCTTTTTTAAAAGGTTCCCTAATATTGCCATGATGTTAATGTTTAAATTGTAAAAAACAACCACTACCCTATCCAACTCTGGGAATAAAGGGTTAATTATTCATAAAAATGATGTCGATCAAGATCAACAAATGTATTCCAATCTTGCATAAAGCTAGAATAATGAACGAAATTTAGCTCTAAAAAATAAAAAACCAATATATTTTAGCCCTATCTATATCTGAACTACCCAAGAAAATTTTAATCCTTCAAAGACAGCTTCCTTATTGTCGAACAGAAGAAGTTAAAGACAGTTTGAATCAGTATATTTGTATTGATCGTCAATTAAGGTAAGCCTTGGTCTGTATTGCTATAAATACCCAAATCTTTAAACAACAGGTCATTAGGCAAAAGGAGAAGAGCGGAATTCATTTAACATTGAAAAATAAATAGAACCTATGAATATCACTAATAGTCTAAAAACTATTTTAGAAGAGATACCCAGTCATGTTACCTTGGTAGCTGTAAGTAAAACAAAGCCTAATGAGGCTATTGAAGAGGCATACGCGAGTGGTCATCTAGACTTTGGAGAAAATAAGGTACAAGAGCTTACCCAAAAAGCGGAAAGTTTACCAAAAAATATCCGCTGGCACATGATTGGTCATTTACAGAGAAATAAAGTAAAATACATCGCTCCATTCGTTCATCTGATTCACGGTGTCGATACCTTCAAACTGTTAAAAGAGATTGAAAAGCAGGGACGCAAAGAAGACCGAAAAATCAATTGTTTATTACAAATGCACATTGCAGAGGAAGACAGTAAATTTGGATTAGATGAGGCTGAATTAATGGAACTGGTTCATGATGAGCAATTTAAATCTATGGAGTACGTGAACGTACTTGGCCTAATGGGAATGGCCACTTTTACAGAAAATGAAGAGCAGATAATTCGTGAATTTAAATCGCTAAAATCTTATTTTGACCGTTTAAAGGTAGATAAAGAATTACCTACACATTGTAAAATGGAAATTTTATCGATGGGTATGAGTGGTGATTATCAACTAGCGATTCAAGAGGGCTCCACAATGATTCGCATAGGAAGTAATATTTTTGGAGCAAGAAAATAAATCAATCATGAGTAAATTTATCTTAGCATTCGGCTTAATATGGAACGCCATAGGCGTAGCGATAGGTGCGTTTGGAGCCCACGGTTTAAAAGACAAACTATTAGCAACCGATAGACTAGAAACATTCGAAACAGCTGTAAAATATCATTTCTATCACGGCATAGGAATCATATTACTGTATATCTTGTTTCAATACTTCCCTGTAAAGTTACTAAATACATCTGCCTATTTCATGATTGCTGGTACGCTTATCTTCAGTGGATCGCTTTATATTTTATGTTTGAGCAATGTTTCAAAATGGGGTGCTGTTACTCCTTTCGGTGGACTTTTTCTAATCATAGCATGGATTTTGGCCGCTTGGGCTATCATGAAGTAAGTGGCATTAATAATGCTATTTTTGACTGAGGTATTTATTTTCTTGGAATGAGAATCTAATCAAGGTTTATCAAGAGAAAATAATCGGCTAATAACAAAATAGCTACTTATTGGAATAAAAAGCTATAATCTTGAAAAATGTAGAAGATCTATGGGTGTTCACAAACCAAATTAGTTTCACCACTAAAAAAACTTCAATTTGATTAGCTTTAATAAAAAAGACCCAAAACGATTGGGTCTTTTTTTACATATCAGGCTGATCCAAAAATAGCTTTACGCCTTTTGGACAACCCTAAAAATGGGAAACTAAAAATATCTTAAGCATTACTACAGCAATGTGGTAGGACAAACATATTCAGAAACCTTAACTGAAGTTTCTTTAATGGCTTTGAATCCACCTCTAATATCTTTAAAGTTCTCCCAGCCACGGGCTTTCAAAATGGAAGCTGCAAGCATAGAACGATAACCACCCGCACAGTGTAGTACAAAAGGTTTGTCTTTCGGAAACTGAGATAAATTTTGGTTTATTTCATTCAGAGGCACATTGACTGCACCTATCACATGCTCAGACTGAAATTCACTTGCTTTTCTAACATCGATAATGAGAGTCTCTTCATTTTGAGACGCAAAATCTCCAGCATCAAAACGCTCCACCTGATCTAATTCTCTGCCATCAGCAATCCACGACCGAATACCACCTTCTAAGAATCCAATGGTATGATCATATCCTACACGAGACAAACGAATCATTGCCTCTTCTTCAGCTCCCTCATCAGTTATGAGAAGAATTTTTTGTTGAATATCAGGAATCATCTCTCCTACCCACATTGCGAAGTTACCATCAAGGCCTATATTGATACTATTAGGAATAAATCCTTTAGCAAAGGAATCTGCATCTCTTACATCCAGTAGCAATGCACCAGTTTCATTGGCAGCCGCCTCAAAAGCCGATGCGGTGAGTGGTTGCTTTGCTTTTTCCATTACGCTATCTATGCTTTCATAACCTTGAATATTCATTAATACATTCTTAGGAAAATAAGCTGGTGGGGTTGTTAAGCCATCAAGCAGCTTTTCAATGAATTCTTCTTTTTCCATAGGTTGAAGAGCATAATTGGTCGCTTTTTGATTACCTAGCGTATCTGTGGTTTCTTTGCTCATCATTTTACCGCAAGCAGAACCTGCGCCATGATTAGGATATACAATCAAATCATCGCTTAATGGGAGAATCTTATTTCTCAATGAATCGTAAAGATGGCCAGCAAGCTTTCTCTCCGTGAGATCTTCAATTACATGCTGAGCAAGATCAGGTCTACCTACATCCCCGATAAATAAGGTGTCGCCCGTAATGATACCATGATCTTCACCGTTTTCATCGATTAAAAGGTAAGTGGTACTTTCCATAGTATGACCTGGAGTATGAATCACTTTCACTCGATATTCACCGATATTAAAAATTTGATTATCCTCCGCTACAAGTGCATCAAACTGCGGCTTGGCAGTGGGTCCAAAAACAATTTGAGCACCACTCTTTTTAGCCAAATCTAAGTGTCCTGATACGAAATCAGCATGAAAGTGAGTTTCAAAAACATATTTAATCTTGGCATTGTCAGCCTTAGCCCTTTCCAAATAAGGCTCTACTTCACGCAGTGGATCAAATACTGCAGCTTCACCATTAGACTCTAAGTAATAAGCTGCATGGGCTAAACATCCGGTGTAAATTTGAGTAATTTTCATAATATTTGTTGTCTAAGTACCCAAGTAATGGGTGGTTAAATGGTTATTTGGTTTTATTTCCTATTGATTTATACTCAAATGTAGACAACTAGTTGAGCAGAATACGTGACTTACATTACATTATACTGAATATAGGCAAAACATCAATTGATTATATGACAAAGGTCATGCAAAAACAAAACAGGATACATATAATTTGATCTTTCAATGGATAAATCTGTTTATTAAGCCCTAACCTAAAGTTGAAAATATTAAAAACCACCCTAAGTGCTGATGGTAGAGACCTTGCCTAGTAGAATACTGAATATCAGCGGATGGATATTACCGTTTTTTTAAAAAAGTAAATGATTATCTTTGCTTAATTGAAAGAAAAAAACTCCGCCTAAAAAGCATATTATGAAGTTTTTGAATGTTAAGCGGAAAATAAATTTTGCATAAAATAATTGATGAAACAGGAATAGTACAGGTTATCAAACTTAAACAAAGCAAATTCACACCTAAGCTAATAAATTTCGTTTCAATGCTAGTGAAAGTTAAAAACTGAGTAAAACGCTCTTAATTTATCAGCTCGAACCTTTCAAATGGTGAGTAGTTTGATGCGTATAACAAACGTTAAAAGATGAAGCATATCATTATCATTATCCTTCTTGGACTATTTTTTTGTTTAGCACCTGCTGAAGCACAAGCTCAAGACATCTCTCATCAAATGCAGTCAAGGCTGGAAAAAGCAAAACAATCTATGGATGCAGGTGACTATGGAGCTGCCAATAAGCAGTTTAGACAAATGCTTTCCATGGAAGAGGATTTGCCAGTAAATATGAGCTATCTTTTCGCAGAAACGCTATATATGTTGCGGCAATTTGAGAATGCCAAGAACTTCTTGAATAGGTATCTGAAGATTGAAGGTGTAAGAGGCGATTACTATGACCGAGCTTTACGTTTACAAAAAGAATTAGATAAAAAAATAAAAGAGATTGAGGACTGTAATTTATGTAGTTCTAAAGGATATAAGATGACTAGTTGTAGCCAATGCAATGGTGATGGGGAGCTTGAAGCACCCTGCAAAAAATGTCAAGGGAAGGGGAATATTGTTTGTAGAGATTGTATGGGTGATGGAGTGCGACTAACTGTAGGACGTGTGGGTGGAATTGCTTATGAAGATTGTAAAAAGTGTTCGCAAAAAGGCTATCATGCCTGTAACCAATGCAATGGTGAAAAAAAGATAAAACAAGACTGTGAAAAATGTCTTGGATCCGGCCTTGAGGATACCAAAGAAATATGCGATCATCAACAAGGAATATTGGACATCAACTAGTAAGCACCAATAAAATAACATTAGGCTTCATATCCAATATCAACTAAAGAAAAATTTCGCATCCACAACTAAAGCGCTACAGCATAACATCTATGATGCTAGGCAAAAGTTAAAAATTACAAAACCTCCATTAATCTTCTATATTCTTTACTATAAAAACGCTCAACCCATAATTCATACTGGAGTGGACCAGGGTGTAAATTATCAGAAGCTAACCAACTATTCTCATGATTTTCCTGACGAGAAACAGTCGTGATGTCATAAAAAACAACACCGTGCTTTTCACAAATATCTTTTTTTGCGACATTGTAACGATCAAGTTCTTTAGCAATTTTATCTGGGTTCCTAGATTGACCAAAAGGCGTTAAGCCATAATCAGGTATGGATATTACTAGAACAGCATAAGACCGATCTCCCGCCAATGAAATGGCTCGTTTAAGAAGGATTTCAAATTCTTTCTCAAAAACAGCGAAGTCCAAACCCCTAAATTGATTGTTAACACCAATAGAAAGACTTACTAATCCATATTGGTCTTTAAACGCAAATTCATCCATAGCGGTCATGAGCTCATTAGTAGTCCAGCCAGTGGTAGCGATGTAAGTATGGCTTTTCAAGTTAATAATACTGTCTTGAACCATCCGATTCGCAAATACGGTTGGCCATCTGTCAGTAGAATCAACAGCTTCACCAATGGTATAAGAGTCACCAAGAGAAAGAAAGTCAATGTTTTGTGGAAAATTTGTCATATTTTCATCAAAAAGAATTAAATCAGCACTAGAACTACAAGAAAAACAAAAAAGTAGGCAAAGTGTAAAATTGAAGTACCTATTCATAGAAGTAAAGTTTCATCAAAAATACGTAATCAGAATGAAAATAAGTGAATAGTAATCAAGGTCTATTGTAAATAAACATTTAAAAACTTGCAAGGAGCACGAAAAAAACAAACTACCTATAGAAAGAATCACTTTGCTTTTACACAGACCTTGCTTAAAAAGCCCCAAGAACGACAGATTCGAAGGGACATAAGCTTCGCTTGTATCAATGGATGGAAAAAATGATAAATTTCAAGAAGCTTGTTTTAAGCTTTTAATCTTTTTTCAAATAAATACCACTTACGATTTCCGAATCCCAATTTACGATAATGCTTGAGGCTAAGCTACAAAATATCAATCTCAAAAATTTTCGTGCAAGAGTTTTCACTACTTCAAAATGAAAACATTGCATTCAACTAAGTAAAAATTTTATGATTTATTTACCAATAATTTTGTTGTTGTAAGCGTACCCTACATAGAATAAACGCTAGTCGCTCCCCCTTAAAATATGGCTTGATGTAGGTAATAAAGCTATTTCCAAAATAAATTGGGTTGAGATTTAAACAAAAAAAGGAAGCAAATGCTTCCTTTTTTTTATTCTTCAGACTGTACCGTATGGTA
>JAFIEW010000067.1 GCA_020832375.1 Cyclobacteriaceae bacterium | reverse complement strand
GTTAGTCTTAAATAGATCTAGCCCAGTTTAAATTTTTTACCGGACAGTAGTGATTGTTAATCTTCTTTATGTAAATAAAGATCAGCTGCTGCCTGCAACAATTCATAAAACTCGAATACTTCTGTATAGGTATTGTACAATGCCTTTGGTGCGATCCGAATCACATTAGGCTCTCTCCAATCACCCACAACACCTGCAGCATGCAGATAATCAAAAATCTTTTTGCCATTATTCTTTACATATAGTGACATTTGACTACCGCGAGACTCAGTGTCTTTAGGGGTAATGATTTTTATAGCCTCATGCTTTTGCTCCAACATCTCCACTAGGAAAAATAAATAGCTAGTAAGATCAACCGACTTTTTGCGTAACTGTTGGATTCCTCCCGCTTCCAATACTATATCCAGTGCCGCTTGATGAGCAGCCAGCAACAGTACAGGAGTATTACTTTGCTGCCATCCGTCGGCACCTTTCATCGGGATAAAACCTTTTTTCATCAAAAAGCGCTCCTTTTCGTCATGTCCCCACCAGCCAGCAGCTATCCATCGATCCTTATCATCGCCATGTCTCTCATGAACGAAGATACCCGAAACACCTCCTGGACTGCTGCACAAATACTTATATGAACACCAAGTGGCGAAATCTACGCCCCAATCGTGTAATTGCAGTGGCACATTTCCTATCGCATGAGCCAAATCAAAACCTACAACAATACCATATTTTTTAGCCTCGGCTGTGATACGAGCCATATCGAATAACTGACCTGTATAATATTGCACGCCCGCCATCATTACCAATGCAAGCTCGTTTTTATGATCAGCTATCGCTTCCAAAATCTGCTCGGTACGAAGGCACTCTTCTCCCTCTAGAGGCTTTACTTCTATGATGGCATCATCAGGATCATAACCATGAAACCTTACCTGCGACTCGAGTACATATTGGTCTGATGGAAAAGCACCCGCTTCTGTTAAAATTTTATACCTCCCCTCCTGAGGTACATAAAAACTAAACATAAGATGATGTAAATTAGCGGTCAAATTATTCATAGTAACCACCTCATCTTCTTTTGCACCTACCAGAGATGCTAAAGCTGGCTTTGATTTTTTGTGAAAATGATACCATGGATCATCAGTATGAAAATGACCATCTACTGCATATTCAGCCCATGCGCTTAGCTCTTTTTCTATATATTTAACCGTATTCTTTGGCTGTAAACCAAGACTATTCCCACAAAAATATATTTTTGGATTACCATCATTTTTTAAAGGAAAAATAAACTGCTCTCTCAAGCGTGCGAGTGAGTCAGCATCATCTTTGGACTGAGCATATGCCCTATTATTCTGATAATTCTCTGCCATATGATGTTAGTTTTTTACAAGTTCGGGTAAGCTTATAAGTGGTAAAATCTTGTATAATTAAAATTTAATTATTTGATGTCCATTATGTAAAAGCTGTAGTGTATAATTTACAATTTCATGGCTCTTACCATTTCCATCTTTCCAGGTGGACCCGATAAACTTTCGACAGTCATTCCCAAGGAAGCTAAATCTCTTTTGAGCTGTCCTTTTGCACTATAGGTGACAAACACTCCCCCTCTCGCTAAAGCATCTACAACTTTTTGAAGCATTTCTTTTTCCCATAGTTCAGGCTGTTTGGATGGGGCAAAAGCATCAAAATAAATCACATGGTAATTGCCCTTACTTGCCTGGAAATCCTCAAGTTTTAAATACTTCTTTTCTAAGCTGAAAAATGGCCCATAATTAAAGCTAGAATCCATCGGCTGGGCATGCATGTGAGTAAAAAGAGTACGCTGCTCTTCATCTAACTTAGGAAAGTGAAGTTGTTTGACTAAATCACTAATAATAGGAAAAGGCTCTAGACTATCGAAAAGCACCTTACGACTATTATTTCTCGCTTCAATTAAGCTCAGCAGCGCATTAAGGCCTGTACCGAATCCCACTTCAAAGACCCGAATTTCTTCGTCATCAAATTTTTCAAAGGCCTTTTGCAACCCTCGCTCAATATATACATATACTGACTCCTGCCAAGCCCCATGAGTAGAATGATAAGATTCTCTCAAGTGCTCGTTGTATAATGAGCTTGACCCATCTTCTGTGATGAATTGTTTAATATTTTCAGTATTCTTATCCACTTATTAACCAACGAGTTTGAAATCCGATAGTTCGTTACCTCATAAATTTAATGTTGTGCCTGAATCAAAACAACAGCATGAGCAGAAATACCCCTCTCCTCTCCCACGAAGCCTAATTTCTCTGTTGTAGTAGCTTTGATGGAAACGTCTTCTTCAGCTATACTCATTACCTCTGAAATACAGCGCTTCATTTCAGGTATATATGGATTGATTTTTGGTTGCTGCATGCAAATGGTACTATCGACATTTCCAATCTCGAAGCCCTTTTCACGAATAAGCTCACACACTTTTCTTAGCAAAATTTTACTATCTATACCCTTGTAGGCATCGTCGGTATCAGCAAAATGATAACCTATATCGCGTAAATTTGCGGCTCCTAAAAGAGCATCGCAAATAACATGAAGTAATACATCGGCATCAGAATGACCCAATGCTCCTTTGTAATGAGGCACTAAAATACCACCCAGAATAAGTTCTTCCCCAACTTCCAGTCGATGTACGTCATAGCCATATCCCACTCTTATTTTCATCATGTAGTTTCAATTGTTACATTAATATTTTCTGTTGCCGATCATTGCTTTTCGGAAAGACGCAACGAAGACAGGAAGCCTGCTTATACCGTCATTCCAAGCAAAAAATAGTATTGCAAATATACACGCTTATTTTTTCTTTTTTTTTAGCGGGAAATGAGAACACAAGGAAGCATAACTATAAAAACGGAAGGTTAAAGCCTACCTATGCTTCCTAATAAAAAATTCTTACAAATAAATTAACGGGTAGCTAAAGTCACATGTAGTGGTAAAAGCAAGTATAGCATTAAAGACTACATGAGGGTTTTCTCTCTATAAAATTATGGTTTTAAATGATGATAGCATCTTTAAAAATGTCTATATTTATAAGCGCTAACACAGAACATCGGTCTGAGTATGTATAAGAATAAAAACTGATCCATCAATTCACAGCCTTATTTTAAGTTAGAGAGCAATGCTCTACGAGGCGTGAATATTTTCTTATATTTTTCGAGAAATATCGAAATCGCAAAACCAAAATAATGACCTTAAAGCTAAAATAATGAAATTAAATAAGAGATCTTGGACATATTCACTCCTTGCATTGGCTATATTAATGGTCAATGTATCCTGCCTCGAAATCGAAGAGAAAGTAAAACTCAATAATGATGGTAGTGGCAGCTATGAATTATTGATTGACCTCAGTTTGATGGAACAGATGATTAGTTTATTCGAGAATTTTGGTGACCAATCAGATGATCAAACAAAACCTGACATTAATAGCGAAATAAAGGAGGTGTTTTCAGAAGATGAAATAGAATTACAAAATATAGCTGGTATAACGAATGTGAAACTGCTTAAAAAAGATGAAAAAATAGCATCTGGCTTAAAGTTTGATTTTAAAGATATAGAAGCACTTAATCAAGGGTTAAGTGCTCTCGGCAACAACAATAGTGGTTACACAAAATTTTTCGATTATAAAGGTAATCAACTGAGTCGTGTCAAGGCATTGAATTTTGAAGAGGAAATGAAATTGGACGATTTACAAGATGCTGATGGCGTTCCCGAAAGTTTCAATATGTCATTGCTCTTCCGTGACTTTTCTTATACCACCACTTATGAATTTGACAAAGAGGTAGTCTCAGTAAGTAATAAAGAAAGTATGATAGGAGCCGACAAGAAAAAAGTAGTACTCACCTACTATCCATTTCGTGAAGACGCTAAAAATAAATCGATGCTAAACACCATAGAATTAAGCTCAAAATAATCATTACCTATACCATGGACTTATCCTATGATGCGATCGATCTATCTAGAAACATAAGAAATGGACTACCATACCTTCAGACGTCTTTATTCATAACATCAAGTATTATTCTTAGTACAGCTTCCATTACCCAAACATACTAAAAACTTGAAGTTAACTGAATGGCTTTTAGAACTATTGTAATGCACTATAATTGTAATAAATTTAAATAGAAAGCAATGATGATGGCTAGTCCTAGTCTTAAAATATCGTAACTTCGCAGGCATGAAGTTCAGCCAAAATCTTTTTATACTATTTTTTCTTTTGGTGGCAGTAAGCCTTCTCAACCTTCTTTCAGGCTCGGTAAGTATCCATATTTCTGAGGTTTGGAATGCTATCAGCTCTTATAATGCTGAAGAAAGTAAGCATTTCATATTGTTAGAGTACCGTCTCCCTAAGGCAATCACAGCTATTGCCGCTGGAGGTGCTTTGAGTGTATGCGGTTTGATCTTACAGGCATTTTTTAGAAATCCACTTGCAGGCCCCTATATCTTAGGAATAAGTAGTGGAGCCTCATTAGGTGTGGCATTAGTAACACTAGCCTCCGGCATGAGTCTTTGGGGATTAGCAGCATATCTTTTTAAAAGTGGGTTTTCAATCGCTATCGCAGGATTTGTGGGGGCTAGTACGATGATGATTATCCTTTTAGTAGCGGCATACAGGCTCAAAAGTAGCATCACTCTGCTCATATTAGGCTTATTACTTGGAAGTGCAATCTCTGCTATAATCGGTATTTTAGAATTTTTTACTGACTCTGATAGCTTAAAAAACTATGTTCTCTGGACAATGGGGTCAGTAGCAAGGCTCGAGCGAATTGAGGCATTAGCATTATTACTATTCATCAGTAGTATAGCTGTTTTCACTCTTAGTCTAGCCAAGCATCTTGACGCACTTTTGCTTGGTGAAAACTATGCTCAAAGCATGGGACTAAATACCGCAAGATTTCGCAATAAAATCGTATGGATTAGTGGATTGCTTGCTGGTACTGTCACAGCTCTCTGCGGACCAATAGCCTTTATTGGAATTGCTGTACCACACATGGTACGTTTTCTTTTTAAAGAACAGAAGCATCTTTATTTAATTCCTTATTGCTTTTTGACCGGTAGCTTATTACTATTGTTTTGCGATTGGATTGCTGGACTTCCCTTTTCCGATCAAGTTCTACCGATCAATAGCATTACATCACTCATAGGACTCCCTATAGTGATAAGGATTATTTTAAAACCTAAAATCCCATCCTACAATTAAAAAAGGATGGCTCTAGATGATTAATATTTGTGCTCCAATAATTCAAAAAAGTGATAAAACACACCCTGAGAAAACAAGGTCTGAAGACATCGGATATAAGAGCAATGAGATAAATACTCCGCATACAATTGAAGCTCTTATCGATTTCACGAAAAACATAATATGAAGCATCAGCTGACGATAAAAGGTTTACAGATTGGGTACCAAAAGAGACAACCTATCCTTTCGATTGAACACGCAATATTAAATTCTGGAGAACTCACTTTGCTTTTAGGCAGCAATGGCGTCGGCAAGTCAACACTCATTCATACATTGGGGGGACTACATGCAGCATTAAGTGGCAGTGTAATGCTCAATGGTGAAAATATATTTGAATATAATGCTCAAACTAAAGCTGAAAAAATCGCCTTAGTATTATCGAGCATTCCTGAAAATCCTTTTAAAGTAAAAGACTTAGTTGCACTAGGAAGAACTCCCCACAGCACTTGGACAGGGAAACTAAGTAAAGAAGATAGAGAAATTGTAGAAAAGACAATGTACGACATCGGCCTCATCGAGCTAAAAGATCGATTCTTTTCTGACTTAAGTGATGGGCAAAAGCAAAAAGTACTTATTGCAAGAAGTTTAGCCCAAGAATCCTCCATTTTGCTACTCGACGAGCCAGGGTCTCACCTTGATATAAGAAATAAAATTGAGCTTTTCGAAATCCTATTACAACTAGCAAAAGATAAGATAGTCATTATGAGTTCGCACGATGTGTCCTTGGCTTGCGAACTGGCTCACCATATCTGGCTGATCGATCAGAATAAATCATTTATTGCTGGAATGCCTGAAGAGTTGATTTTTGCGGATGTATTTGAAAGAAATTTCGCTTCTAAAAAAATCACTTTTGATAAGCTTAGTGCAACTTTCAAAACTAACAATCCAGAACTACAGACTATCTATAACCAATTAGAGGGGCTATCGGAAGTGTATCGATTGAGGACAGCTTATGCCTTAAGTAAAAGGTTTCCTTATAAAGATATACCTAAGATTTACTGCGGAGAAAATTATTGGAAAATTAATGATGAAAAATTTCAAAGCCTCCCTCATTTAGTAACCGCAATCAATGCCAAAATTGGATGAATTATATTTAAAATCAGCTATAATAGTCTCCCCGATGTGCCCGGTCACTAAAGCGGAACAAGCTTCGATTGTTTTCACAGACAGAATCACGATAATGCCTTAAACTGAGCTTCAATAGGTTAATGATGACATTTTTGTAATCATGTATAAAAGACAAGCACTTACTAACTGGAATCTAACTCATCAATTTTTACTAAGACCATTATTTACGGAAGATGTAACAAATAGTAGGTACGTTTTAGAAATCAAATAATCAATGCCATTGAATCAGAAAATTTACTTTAAAAGCTTAAATTTCAACTAATTGATAGTGTATCACCTTTGGTTCAATCAAAAATTAGGCACACATATTTCTTAGAAATAGATACCTACTTTAACTTATCCTAATGGCAAATGCACACTAAATATTGTTCCTTTTCCTGACTTAGACTGCACATGTAAACTTCCAAAATTTTCGTTCAAAAGTCTTTTGATTAAATATAGACCTAGACCGGTACCACTTTCTCCTAAAGTACCAGGATTAGACTGTGATATCTCAGAAAATATGTTAGCAATTTGCTTCTCGCTCATCCCCACTCCCTCATCTTCGACTTTAATGATGACCTCTTCATTAATTTTTAAAACCCGAATCTTGACAAGGCTATTTTCAGGACTAAATTTAATCGCATTGCTAATTAGATTTCTTATGATCACCCCTAAATGATTCGGGTCAACGAAAGCTCGTACTTGCGGATCACCTTGTATCACAACATTTACTCCTTTACCTCTAGCTTCTACATCATAAAGTTTACGGATATTTTCAATTTCAGAAATTACTTCAACTAGCTCTGCTCGGGTAGTTTGTTTGTCCATCTGCCCTCTTACCCAATAAAGTATATTCTGTAAGGTTTGATCGGTATTATTAAACCGAGTGTTGAGCTTTTCCTTTAGCTGTAAAAAGTCGTCTGAAGTAATAAACTTTGGGTCCAAAATATTTAAGGCCCCTTTGAGAGAAGCCATAGGACCTCTCAAATCATGAGCAATGATTGAAAACAGCCGGTCTTTGAATTTATTCTGCTGTTCTAGCCGCTGTCTCTGATATTCAACCTCTTCTGTCTTCTTTTCTATCAATAACCTTCTTTTCACTAATTCTTCACCATAACGGGTTTTCTTAGTGTAGAAATAAAAGGATACCAGCAACAGTACTGACAGTATGAAGGTCCCTATAATCAAAATATTGCGAATGGTTCTTTGTCGTTGCAGCTCCCTTTCTTTGAGTAGTTGTGTTTGTTCTAATAAATCTATACGGCTTAGGTTAAGGTCATTTTGAAACTTGCTCTCTAAATAAACGATCTTTTGGGTATTCTTTTCAGATAAAATAGCGCCTTTAATTTGGTCATAATTTTTATAGTAACTCAAAGATAGGCTAAAATCCCCCTTCCGCTGATAGAGCTCTGACAAACCCAAATAGGCTCGCTGGATCTCATAGTTTATACCAGTATTTTGAGCTACACTTAAGCCCTCCTCAAAAAAATATTTAGCAGCTTCAAACTCCTGATTTTTAAGAAAGGCATGGCCTTTACTGATAAGAGCCTCGCTCAACCCATACTGATTTTTTATACCTCTCTGAATATCGACCGCTTCTGAAAGGTACTCTTTTGCTTGATCGATAAGTCCTTCTTGAGTGGCTATCTCACCCAAATAAATATAACAATAGCCTACGACCCTATAGTCTCCAATGGCAGAGGCTAACTCAACGGATTTATTGAGATAAACTTTTGCTGTGTCTAGCTGTCCTTGCCTCATATTGATGATACCTATATTTCGCCACGAAGTAGCAATCCCTTCATCATCATTGAGTTGCATCTTTATTTCTAAGGATAGCTGATTATAGCGATTAGCCAATTTGAGCTCATTTATATCAGCATATATATTAGCTAGATCATTGTAGCGATAGCTCATAAGCGTAGAGTCATTTGCCTCTATCGCCAGCTTGAGACCCATTTGATGATAATCAATCGCAAAGTCATATTCAGCTTTTCTGTAAGCTATCATTCCTTTGTATCCTATCGCTCGGGCTAATCCACTGATATCATTGACTTCTTCAGCTAAATCTGCAGCTTTTTCTAAAAAATACTCCGACTTAGAAATGCTATTATTTCTATACAAAAATGCCAAGCGGTTATAAATAGCTATCCGCTCTAAATCAGATAGAGAAGCTTCTTCTGAACTGATTAATTGACTTAAGCTGTCCAATTCAACCGATTGAGCAAAGCTGGCACCAGTATGTAGGAATAAAAATATGGTTAAAAATAGTATTCTAATCATAATGAACCATTTTATTACGACTTGACAATTGAGCCGCAACTCAAATTTATCCAAAAAATCTTTTTTATTATGATAAAATCTCAGATTTAATCCAGTCCATTGATAGTTTATGTTAGAAAAACACAAAAAGTTCATTCTAGTCATCTTGCTTGAACCTTTTATTAATGCAATATTCATCAGTTGTGCATTAATTCTGTATATTTGGGTACTTTTATGTAAATACATCTAAAAAGCGTTTAAACATATTGTTGATCTAAATAATGTTAGAAATAGGTATTACGGGTGGTATAGGCTCAGGAAAAAGTACTGTTTGCAAAGTATTTGCACAATTTGGTGTTCCTATTTACGATGCAGACAGCAGAGCCAAAGAACTTATGCTCAAAGATAGCCTTAAAAAACGTATCATAGATCTATTTGGAGAAGAGGCTTATTTAGCAGACGGTCAGCTCAATAGAAGTTTTATTGCGCAGCAGGCTTTTCAGGATGAAGGAATGACTAAAAAATTAAATAATATCGTACATCCTGCAGTAAGACTCGATTATTTAGACTGGGTAGAGGAGCAGCGCTCGCAAGGGCACGCCTATGCGATAAGGGAGGCAGCCCTATTATACGAAAGCAAAAGCCACCAAGGCTTGGATGGGATAATTGTGGTAAGCGCACCTGAAAAGTTAAGAATTAAAAGAGTGCTTAAACGTGACGCTCACCGAACTGAGAAAGATGTGAAAAAAATCATCAGCCGGCAAATGAGTGAGGAAGAAAAGAAAAAACGTGCCGACTATCTCATCTTTAATGATGAAAAGCTTCCGCTCGTACCTCAAATTTTAAAACTACACAGTCGCTTCAATCGGCTTTATGAAGAAAGTCAAGAAACCAAATAATTGGACTAAAATACTAGCAAGTGCTTTTATACTCCTAGTCTTTTGGCAGTTTGAGCTCATTACCTATGGCTTTTCTCAAGCTTACGGACAATTACAAATTTTAATTTTTGCTAAGCCTATTGACCGAGTACTAGAAGACCCTACTATCAGCGATACTACCAAAGAAAAAATCATCTTTATCGAGAAGGTAAAGCAATTTGCTGAAGATTCTTTAGGTATCAAAAAAACCAATAATTACAGCAGCTACTACCACTTCGAGCAAGAAGCTATTCTATGGAATTTAACCGCCGCTAAAGCTTTCGAAATGAAAGCCTACAACTGGGGTTTTCCAATAATCGGCAAATTTCCATACAAAGGTTTTTTCAATACCGACCGTTTAAAAAGAGAGTCCGAAAAAATCAAAGCCAAAGGTTGGGAGACCTCCATCGGGGGAGTATCAGCTTGGAGTACGCTCGGTTGGACTAAGGACCCAATACTCAGTAGTATGCTCAATAGAAGTGATGGTAGGCTAGCCGAGCTCATCATCCATGAACTAACTCATGCTACCATCTTCGTGAAAAATGATGCCACCCTCAATGAAAACATTGCCACCTTCGTGGGAATAGAAGGAGCAAAAAGATTTTTGAGTGCTCACTTTGGTGAAAATAGCTCTCATCTAACGGATTATGAACTTGAGAGAATTGACAGTAGAAAATTTGCCGGATATATGCTTGCCTCCTTTCAGCAGCTTGACAGTCTCTATTGCAGCGATGCATTCATTGAGCTTTCGGAGGCCGAAAAACTTAAAGCGAAGCGAGCTAAAATTCAATCCATACAAGAAGGCATCAATAGCGAACGCTTCTCAAGACCAGAGCGCTATCAGAGAATCAAGGAAAGCCCTAACCTAAACAACAATTTCTTTTTAGGCTTCAGCCGCTATCAATCCAAACAGAGCGACTTTGACGAAGAGCTAGTCAAAAAATATGAGGGCAACTTAAATCACTTCATTAAGGACTATGCCGAACTTCATCCCCCAAAGCTATTCTTTTGATTTTTAGTGTGGAATGAGAATGCTACAGGAAGTTCACAGCAAATGATAAGCAACATCGCGCTACCTAAATAGCCAGCCAAGAAAACGGAATATCTCATCATAATCCAAGCTGCAAAAGATGAGCATGTACCTTTAAATATCATACCTACCATCCTTGACAATACCAACTATACTGATACTAACACCACCCATGTAAGAAGCTTTGTTGATCTACCATTAAATCAGAATATTCAAATTAGAATTGATCCTAATACAAAACTAATTCTTCATCAATCGATCAAAATACATTGCAAATCAGCAATCAATAAAAAGCTAATTCTTTGGAACATAACTGTCAAACAATAATCACTTAAAACGCATGAATCAAAAAATTTTAGGAATCCTACTATTGGTATCCTTTTCCTTCATAACTCAAGAGTCGAAGGCGCAGGATTACCAAAACTATCAAGCCATACAAAATGGCTTTAATGCACTGGATCGAGCCAATGGCTCGCTATTCACAACAAAAAAAATCGCTGAATCTGCAGGTGGTAAAGATATCTCCATCTACCAGCTAGATGCGAACCCTGAGCGCGAAAAATCAGCCATATTGGTGGTTGGTTCGGTTAAAGGACCCAATCTACTAGGCAGAGAGCTCGTCTTGCAAATGGCTCAAAAGCTGATCAATGGTAGAAATCAAGATTCTATCAAGCAAATTCTAGATAAACATCGCTTTTATTTCATCGCCGATTTAAATCCTGATGCATCAGAACAGTATTTTGCAAGCCTACGATACGAACGACATGCAAATGCAAGAGAAACCGATAAAGACCGAGATGGCAAAGTAAGTGAAGACCCTTACGAGGACCTTAATGGGGACGGGATGATCACACACATCCGAATTTTCGACGAAAGCGGCGACTATGCCGAGCATCCTGTAGACCCCTCGGTGATGGTGAAGGCAGATCCGATACAGGGACTTATCCCTCGCTACCGTCTCATCACCGAAGGTATTGACAATGACAAAGACGGTCACTTCAATGAGGACGGAGAAGGTGGAATAGACATCAATAAAAACTTCACCTTCCAGCATCCCACCTTTGCAAGCGAAGCAGGTGACTTTGCAGCATCAGAAAAGGAGACAAGAGGCATTCTTGATCACTTATTCGATAGCTTCGATATCCACTCGGTAATCACCCTCGGTGGAGGCAATAACCTAACTCAAGCATTTAGCTTCAATGAAGGACTAGCGAATCAAAGAGTGGTACGTTCACCAAAAAAGGAAGACCATGCGATCAACAGCCAGATGGTAGCGCTTTTCAAAAAGCATTTTGATAGCAAAACGGATGTAAATTCTGAATATGGCAAAGGTGATTTCATTCAGTGGGCCTATTACCACTATGGCCGATTTAGCTATGCGAGTCCAGGTTGGATTGTGCCTAAAGCGAAGCCTGACTCTGCAGCACAAGAGCAATTAAAAACATTCGCTAAGCTAAACTCTGAGGAGTATAACTTCTTATCGTGGGCTACAAATGCCGGCTATGACAAAAGTGAATTTTTCGTGGACTGGCAGGAAATAGACCATCCCGACTTCCCTAACCAAAGAGTAGAAGTAGGTGGAATGAAGCCATTTGTAATGGAAAACCCTCCCTACTCACTAGTAGATAGTCTCTCTCATCTTCATCTCAACTTCCTTCTGGACTATGCTGCGCTAATGCCTGAACTGAGGCTTAGAAATCTCAAAGTAGACGATCTAGGCGACAACACTTTCAGACTGTCGGTACAGTTAATTAATACAGGCTTTTTGCCAACTACCACCATCATCGGTCAGCAAACCAATTGGGTGAAAAACTTGCGTATCGCTCTGAACCTCGCTAAAGGACAAGAAGTGCTAGGTGGAAAGCAATTTCAAATGCCTGGAGAGCTCAATGGCGGTGACAAACATGAACTTTCTTGGATTATCAAAGGCAAGGGCACTTTAGAAATTGAAGCGGGCAGTATGAATGCCGGTAAAGTCAAAGAAAACATAAAGCTATAATCGATCATGAAGAAAATAACACACTTCCGAAACATAGCCTTAAGATTTCTAAAAGAGAGCCTATGTGAGGATCAAAATACAAAAATTAACATGAACAGTATTAATAAATTAATTGCGCTTTCCCTTTTTTGTGTTGGAATGTTAGGCAGTAGTACCCTTCAAGCGCAAGAGTTTTCACGTGCAGTTGGTACCCCAGAAAACCCAAAGGTAAACATAGTATGGAATCGCTATCATGATGTAGCTGCGCTAGAAAAAGCGGCCAAAGACCTTGCGAAGGCTCATCCCAACCTTGTGAAAATAAGCAGCATCGGCAAGTCTTATGAAGGAAGAGATATCTGGGTGATTGAGGTAACCAATTTTAAAGTTGGTGATCCTGATAGAAAACCAGGCTTCTACATAGATGGTAATATTCATGCCAATGAGCTACAAGCATCGGAAACTGCACTTTATACTGCATGGTACTTGGCAGAGATGCATGAATCAAACGAGCACATTCAAGAACTACTTGAAGATCGTGTATTTTACATAGTACCGACCATTAATCCTGACGCTCGCGATCATTTTATCAAAAAGCCCAACACCATGCACTCTTCACGATCAGGCATGAAGCCTTTTGACGATGATGGTGACGGCTTAGTCAATGAAGATGGCTTTGATGATCTGGACGGTGATGGTCATATCACTCAGATGCGTAGAAAAACACCCATGGGTCGGTATAAGCCGCATCATAAGCACCCGAATATGATGGTGCCTTGCGATCCGGATGAGCCATGCGAGTACGAATTATTGGGTTTTGAAGGAATTGACCGCGACGGTGACGGCCGCGTAAATGAAGATGGTGAAGGTTACTATGATCCCAATAGAGACTGGGGATGGAACTGGCAGCCTGACTACATTCAAAGAGGTGCTTACAAATACCCATTTTCTATTCCTGAGAATAGAGCTGTAGCAGACTTTGTATTAAGCAAACCAAATATCGCAGGTGCACAGTCTTATCATAACACCGGCGGAATGGTACTTCGAGGGCCAGGTGCGGAAGAAGATAAAGACACTTACAACAGTACTGACTTAAGGGTGTATGATGCGATAGGTCGCAAAGGAGATGAGATGATGCCCGGATACAGATACCTTACGGTTTACAAAGATCTATATTCAGTATTTGGCGGTGAGTTAGATTGGTTTTATGGGGGGAGAGGTATTTTCACCTTTACCAATGAGCTATTTACATCCTATATGCTTTTCAATAAAGAATATCGAGGTTGGGGAATGAGCACTGAGGATTTCTATAAATTTGATGAGCTTTTACTCTTTGGTGACGCCTTCGTACCATGGAAGAAATATGATCATCCGCAATTTGGCGAAATTGAAATTGGTGGCTTTAAGAAAAACTATACCCGAAATAATCCGGGCTTTCTTTTAGAGCAAGATGCCCATCGTAATATGGCCTTTACACTCTACCACGCTTACCACATGCCTAAGCTCGCTGTACATAGCATCGAAGAAAAGGACCTTGGCGGTGGACTAAGGCAAATCACTGCCACTATCACCAATGAGCGCATGATCCCTACACACGCTAGCCATGATATTAAAAATAAAATCGAGCGGCCAAACTATATCTCTATTTCGGGTCCGAAAGTCTTAGCAGGGATGATAATGGAAAATAACGATCTGAATCAAAGCAAAGAGCAAACCAACAATCCGGAAAAGCTGGAGGTAGAAAATATCCCCGGCATGGGCAAGGTGATTGTAAGATGGGTAGTAAAAGGAAGACAAAAAGCTGAGATCACCGTAGATAGCGCCAAAGGCGGCTTAGTCAGTAAGAAACAGTAAGACATCCATTTACCTCATAAAATCTAAAAAAGCAGCGCAGCCATGTGCTGCTTTTTTTATGTAAACACTTACCGAGATTAAACAGAAAAATTAAATTCAAAAATGCACAACAAAATGAGCAAAATTAATACTTTTTGTTCATCGAGTAGTGCAAAATCCATCTTACCTCATCCCACACCATCTACACTTCATCTATCGGTACCCACCTTCTTTTATACAAGCGGTTGGACTTTTTAAAGAAAATAGGGGTAATTGCAATAGGGTTTCAAAATTAGTTTTAGTTTTAGTAGTGACTGTCCGCCAATAGACCTCATACATGCCATTGACAACTTTGAAAAGTATTTGTGTTCAAGATAAGAAGCCAAAATGGAATGCAAACAGCTCACTTAAAAGCTATCATGAATCTGTACTTGTTTGCTCATCCCCCGCAAAAGAAAAAATCTATATCAAATCAATAAACACACCAATATGAATAAACTGAAGCTTGGAGTGCTTGCACTTACTGCCCTATTGTGGGCACTCAGTGGCACAGCTCAAGAACAAGAAGACAACAAATGGATGCGCTATCCGGCGATTTCACCCGATGGCTCGGAAATTGTGTTCAGCTATATGGGCAACCTATACAAAGTTGCAAGCGGAGGGGGTACTGCCGTGCCTTTGACCGTACATAGTGCCTTTGAATCGCGCCCCACTTGGCGACCGGATGGTAAGGAAATCGCTTATGCTTCTGATCGTCATGGAAACATGGATGTATTTACCATTCCTGCAGAAGGAGGAAAAAGCACGAGGGTAACTCACTACTCAAAAAATGATATTCCTGAAGATTACTCTGCCAATGGAGATCGCATCTACTTCACTAGCAATCGAGTATTTAACAAGGAGAATGCTCAATTTCCATACGGCCGATTCGTACTGCTGTATAGTGCAGCTATAGATGGCTCTGATGTACGCGAAGAAATCCCATTTCCTGTGGAGCGCATTTCGGTAAGCCCCGATGGAAGTAAAATCTTATATCAAGATTTGAAGGGATATGAGGACTATTGGCGTAAAAAGCACCGCAGCTCGGTGACGCGGGATATTTGGGTATTTGACACTGAAACCCGTAAACATACGCAACTCACAGATTTTGAAGGTGAAGATCGCAATCCTATCTGGGCTCCTGATGGTGAAACCATCTACTTCCTGAGTGAGGAAAGTGGTACTATCAACATCTGGAAAACATCTCTCAGCAATCCTACCCAAAAAACTCAGATCACTGATTTCGATCTTCACCCTGTTCGCTTCTTGAGTATCTCGGATGCCGGGGTATTAAGCTTTGGCTATCACGGGGAAATTTACACCTTGGAGGAAGGAAATGAACCTAAAAAACTGAATGTTCGCATTCCATACGTTGAAAAAGCCGAGCAGGTGAGCCGTGAGGTCTTAAGCTCTGGTGCTACCGACATGGCAGTTTCGCCCAATGGCAAAGAAGTAGCCTTTGTAGTGAGAGGTGAGGTATTTGTTACCTCTGTAGAAAGTGGTGCCACTAAGCAAATTACCGACACCCCCGAGCAGGAGCGATCAGTAAGCTTCAGCCCCTGCGGCCGTAAGTTGCTGTATGCAGGTGAGCGCAATGGCAGCTGGAATCTGTACGAAACAACCATCAAAGACGATAGCGAAAAATACTTCTTCGCTTCTACCCTTCTTGAGGAAAAAACCATTCTTGCTACAGAGGCAGAAACCTTTCAACCTGCCTACTCACCCGACGGCAAAGAAGTAGCCTTTATCGAAGAGCGCACTACCCTAAGAGTGCTCAATCTAGATTCTAAGAAAGCACGCACTGTGCTTCCAGCAAAATATAACTACTCTTATTCTGACGGGGATCAGTATTACGAGTGGTCACCTGATAGTAAGTGGCTGTTAGTCACCTTCATCACGCGTGAGCGATGGGTGTCAGAAATGGGATTGGTCGATGCATCTGGAGAAAAAGAGGTAATCAACCTGAGCAATAGCGGCTACGCAGAGGCCAAACCAATGTGGATGCGCAATGGAGAAGGCCTCATCTTCATGAGTGATCGCAATGGCTATCGCTCTCACGGAAGCCACGGCGCTACTCGGGATATTTATGCGATGCACTTCACGCAAGAAGCATATGAAAAATTCAAGCTCGATAAGGAAGCTTTCGAATTATTAACCGAGCGAGAAAAGGAGGAGAAAAAGGAAGAAGAAAAAGATGACAAAAAGAAAAAGAAGAAGTCAAAATCAGATGATGATGATAAGGACCTCATAAAGATTGAATGGGAAGGCCTTGAAGATCGCGTCACTAGACTGACCTTATCATCGGGCTTTATCGGCGATATGGTACTGAGTAATGATGGTGAAAAGCTCTATTATGTAGCCTCTCGAGACGGTGGTGCAGACCTTTGGGAGCTATCCGTGCGTGACCGTAAAGTGAAGAATGTCACCTTTCTGCAGGGTGGTGGCAGCTTAGAACTCGACAAGGATGGAAAGAATATCTTTGTGCGCAGCAGGGGCAGACTCTTCACTATGAAGCTAGGCGACAGCAACCCTAAGCCTATCGCATTTAGAGCTGAGATGACGCTCGATCGCGAAAAAGAACGTGCTTACATCTTCGACCACATGTGGAGACAGGTATTGAAGAAATTTTATGTTAAAGACCTTCACGGCACGGAGTGGGAAAAACTAAGAGGCGAATATGAGCCACTGCTTGCTCATATCAACAATAATTATGACTTTGCAGAGATGAGCTCAGAGCTACTTGGAGAACTCAATGGCTCTCATACCGGGATGCGCTACAACCACCGCGACAGCAAAGGGGATCAAACCGCCTCGCTGGGTGTTATACCCGGAAAATTTGAATCAGGCAAAGGTTTAGAAATAGCTGAAATCATGGATAAATCACCTTTGCTACGCGAAAAAGGTGAAGTAAAAGATGGTGACTTCATCCGAGCAATCAATGGCGAGGAGATCCAACATCTGGAGCACTACCATGCCTTGCTCAACCATCAAAGCGGAAAAGAAACTGTGCTCGACTTAAGCAGCGGCAAGCGTATTAAAGTACGTCCTATAAGCCTAGGCGCCGAAAGTAACCTTCTTTACGAGCGCTGGGTGAAGGGTCGCCGAGCTGCGATTGAAGAACTATCCGACGGTAGACTGGGCTATGTACACGTGCGAGGGATGAACAGCCCTAGTTTCCGTGAGGTATATAGTGAGCTACTCGGTCGCTACAACGACAAAGAGGCCGTAGTAGTGGATACCCGCTTCAATGGCGGCGGATGGCTACACGACGATCTAGCTACCTTATTAAGTGGAGAGCAATATGTGAAGCTCGTACCACGCGATCAGGTGATTGGTTCGGAGCCACAAAAGAAATGGCAGAAGCCTTCTGCGGTCTTATTGGGAGAAGGTAACTATAGCGATGCCCACTTTTTCCCAGTCGCCTACCGCGCACTTAATATTGGCAAAACGGTAGGAATGCCGGTTCCCGGTACAACCACCGCCGTGTGGTGGGAAACCCAAATTGACAATAGCCTTGTCTTTGGAATCCCGCAGGTAGGTGTTAAGGATATGGATGGCAATTACCTTGAGAATCAGCAGTTCGAGCCGGATATGAAGGTAAAAAATATGCCGGGCGAAACCATCGAAGGGCGAGATGCTCAGCTTGAAAAAGCTGTAGAGGTTTTACTCCAAGAGCTTGACAACTAAGCAAGATTTTTCACAATCAACACAACAAACAAATCAGCCGAGCCTCAAAAGGGCTCGGTTTTTTATTTTGCGTGGAATGAGGGTGTAAGCCTCAGTCATTGATAATAAGATGACTCTTTGTAAAAAAACAGAAACCAATCAAGAAGAGGAGACAAAACAAGACATATTCATTTGAATTAAAGCAAAATAGTAAAACCGAATCTCAAGGCAAAGCACTCGCATGTGAAAGGTAGATAAGAAAAAAAGCCTCTCAATAACTTTTTCTAATTCGCTGACTCAAGCGCTCGCTTGGTTGGATCAATAATAAAGCGCGTTCGCTAAAACTCATCATTCGTTTTGATTTAACGAATGTAAAAACAATGCACCTGTACTTAGTATGCATATGCTGAGGATTGTAGATAGCTCCTTTTCACAACTACATATTTAGCCCGGAATCCACTCTTCACACCCATTCACTCATCGCTTGTGTTTCCATCGCTTGTGCGACCATAGCCAATAGGGTGGGTTTTCTTTGATGACAGACGCTAGCTTTTTCGCATAGCGTTGGGTGATTTCTCCCTCTGCGAGTGTTTCGGTGGTGGGGTCTGCGATGAGAATAAACTCTGCTTCATAGTGGCCCCGCTTGAGCCTGCGCACCTCTGCGTAAAAGACAGGCATTTTATTTCGACGTCCATAGAAGTCAGGGCCATGTAAAAAGGCTGTGTCGATATCGAAAAAGTTAACCCAATGCGCTTTATTCACATTGCCCGGGTTTTGGTCGGCAGCCATTACTACCACATGGGGTCTCTCAAAAGTCTGCTCAAATAGCTTTTGGGTATCATATATAGACCAAAAGTCTGTGTTCCACTGTTTTCGCTTCTTTTTAAAATAGCGATCAATGAGTGGGTTGGAAATGGGCTTGTATAAAATGGTGCCATAGTGCTGTAGATATTGTCCTCCTACAAGGCCGGGATACTCCCAATTGTTGTAGTGTGCCGGTGCAATGATGCAGTTGATACCTTTTTCGTAAAACGCTCCTAAGGACTTCTCTACATTGTTGATCACCAAGCGCTTCATAAGCGTTTCTTTACTAAGGGTAAAGCCCTTGAGCCCCTCAACCAAGATATCGCAGAAGTGCCGGTAAAAGTCTTTTGCGATGCGGTCTATTTCCTTATCTGACTTTTCAGGGAAGCATCTTGTCAAGTTTTCATACACTACTTTTTTTCGGTATTTTATCAGATAAAAGCCGAGGTAGTACAGCAAGTCTGAGATGCGGTACAATATCCAAAAAGGAATCAGTCGGAAAATATTAACGAATACGATAAAAAAGGCAAAGCCGAAGTAATGCTTCATGAGCTGCTAGGGTAGGTTGAGGTTACGGCATGCTCATGTCATGCCGTTTGATTTATATGAATCTAAACCTTGCTAAATTAAGAAACTTCTGATAAATAAGGAAGTACTAATCAAATATTGATGAGCAGAGCCATGTATACGTGCGAGGGATGAACAGCTCTAGTTTCAGTGAGGTCTATAGTGAGCTACGAGGTCGCTACAACAACAAAAAGGCGGTAGTAGTGTATACCCTCTTCAATGGCGGCGGGTGGCTAAACGACGACCTAGCTATCTTATTGAGTGGAGAGCAGTACGTGAAGCACGTACAACGCGATCAAGAGATTGGTACAGAGCCTCAGAGCAAGCGGCAAAAGTCTTCTACAGTCTTATTGGGAGAAGGTAACTATAGCTGTGTCTAATTCTTCCCACTCGCCTACCGCGCAATTAATATCGGCAAAGCGGTAGGAATGCCGGTTCTTGCTACAACCACTGCCGTGTGGTGGGAAACCCAAATTGACAATAGCCTTGTCTTTGGAATCCCACAGGTAGGTGTTAAGGATATGGATGGCAATTACCTTGAAAATCAGCAGTTCGAGCCGGATGTGAAGGTAAAAAATATGCCGAGTGAAACCATCGATGGGCGAGATGCTCAACTTGAAAAAGTTGTAGAGGTTTTACTCCAAGAGCTTGACAACTAAGCAAGATTTTTCACAATCAAC
>JAFIEW010000066.1 GCA_020832375.1 Cyclobacteriaceae bacterium | reverse complement strand
TATAAACTATTAACTAGATTAAGTGAATTTGAGGGTATTTTTCATGAGAGGCCTAAGCTGGCCTGAAGGGTGGTTGTGGCATACTATAATGCTACTAGCCAAATCAATAATGGCTTCTTTAAATACCAACCTAGGATCTACAACGGTACCCGAAACTCCTCCCGAACTTATCCTCAAGGGTCTTAAGATCTCATTAGCTCGGTTGAGTAAAAGCACCCAAAACTCTTCAATATTCAGGTCGTGTAAGTAGGGATGAAGAAATTCATAAACGTCCGCTGATTGCCGTATCTTTGAGCGCTTCTCGCGTGCTTGTTCTTTGCGTCTTCTTCCTAGTTCCAGGGCACTCATAATCGTAATGGCTTTTGCTTGACCTATACCTTTGACTTGCATCAGGTCTTTCAACTCTGCTTTTCCAAGCCGATGCAAATCATTGTTGAACCGATTTAAGATATCTTTTGCCAAATCTAAGGCACTTCTACTTCTTGTGCCATTACCTATTAAAATGGTAAGCAATTCTGCATCTGTCAATTGCTTCTGGCCTTTTAAAAGAAGCTTTTCACGTGGCCGATCCTCAACCGCCCATTTATTGATACTAATAAAATCTTCCATAGCATCATAATGATTTAAAAAATTATGATCTCACTCTATTGCAAAATAAAACTAAAAAAGTATTTAACAAAAAAAAGCTTCGCCGAAACGAAGCTTTTTGAGATCTCAACTTTTATAGAAAAAATTGATGTTTATAATGCGTTCACCAATTTGGTCAATTTTGACTTTTGATTAGCGGCATTGTTGTCTTTAATGATGTTTTTCTTAGCAAGCTTATCAAGCATACCAGTTACTTTCTTCAAAAGTTCTTGAGCTTCGGCTTTATCTTCTGTTGCTCTTAGTCTTTTGATAAAAGTACGAGTAGTTTTCAACTGATATCTGTTTCTTAGTCTTCTTGCTTCGTTAGCGCGAATTCTCTTTAATGCGGATTTGTGATTTGCCATTTTCTTATATTGATCTTTATAATTTCATTTTCAAGACTGCAAAAATAAGTTTAATTTTACTTATCACAAAATTTATTCTACATTTCAACTAAAAAATGAGCGACACAAAATCCACCTTAACAAAAAAAATAGCTCATATTATCAATGACCAAGACACTAAGTACTCTACTGGCTATTGGATAGATATGCTGGTACTATTCATGATTTTATTAAGCGTGCTCATCATCATCTTTGAAAGTGTACCCGAGTACAATGAAAAATATGCAGATATTTTTTTTTACCTCGATTGGGTCACTATCACCTTTTTTGCAATTGAATTTTTTATCAGATGGCTTACAGCAACAGGAAATAAAGATTTTGCTGACTCGAAATACCCTCGACTAAAGTACTTCTTTAGTTTAGGTGGCCAGATTGACTTTTGGGCATTCTTTCCTTTCTTAATTCCAGCGATATTTGGTTTTGACCTCCGACAATTTAAGCTACTCAGGATTTTTAGAATAATCAGAATTTTTAAGACCGTAAGGTATTCGCAATCTATTACGATTCTAAAGAATATCTTTCAAAACAAAAAGCAAGATCTTATTATCAGCATGGTCTCTATCCTCTTTTTGTTGATTATAGCCAGTTCTCTCATGTATCTTTTTGAAAGAGAGGTGCAACCAGAACATTTCAACTCAATACCCAAGTGCTTGTGGTGGGCAGCAATTACAGCTACTCAAGTAGGCTACGGTGACGTAGTACCTATCAGTTTTTTAGGAAGAGTCATTGGGGTAGCGGTTGCCTTTATGGGGATCGGGGTGTTTGCAATACCTGCAGGAATTATCGCTGCGGGCTATACCGATGAAATGGAAAAAAGACGTAAAAGGGAGACTGATCAATCACAGCTGAAAAAACATGAATAAAATATTTAGAGAAGCTCACAATTTAAAATAGGGCTTTCTTAAAGGTAGATGTATATTTGGCTCGAGACGACACCAGCTTCGCCTGGTTTTTTAAAGTAGTAAATGGTAAACCTCTCAATTTACGTTACCATTTGTTTGAATCTCAACCAAATTCAGGTATCGTCAATAACGCATAATATCCATTTTATGAAATCACATGAAAGATGTCTTCATCCCAATCTAAAACGATCTCAATAACTCCTTTTCTTTTTTCGTCAGCTTAGCCACTACCAAATCATAGCTATCCTTTATCCATCCGTAGACTTCATCATCTGTGAGCGAACCATCCATGAGCAGTGTATTCCAATGCTTCTTGTTCATGTGATAACCAGGCAGCACAGCCGAGTAGGAGGCTCGTAATTCTTCAGCATATTCAGGCTCGCACTTTACATTGATACTTTCAAAAGTATCTACATCGGTGGCTGTAAACATCTTATCCATCACTTTGAAAACCAATGTATTTTCATCAAAAGGAAACTCTTCAGTCACTCCTTTTAGACTCAAACAAAAGTTACGATAAGACGCTATATTCATAATTATCTAATTATCGCCTGACTAGGTGCTTGAACTTATTAAAAATACCAGAGCTAATAGGCTGTAGCGGTAGTTCCTCGAATTCTTTTACGCTCTTCACCCCTTCAACGGTGTAGAATGCATGAGGATTATATTCTCTCACTTTAGATAGCACCTCGTTAAGTCGATCTCTTTTTACCACTGCAAATACGACATTAACGTCACCCTCGGGACCTTGAGAAGGAATGTTAGCATAGCGATATTTCCGTCTTCTCAAGAATCGACACAAATCATCGGAATCTGTTTTGGTGATCGTACGAACCACAACATGTCCTAAAGCGAGCTTCTCTTCTATCAACATCCCAATAAAAGTACCTGCTGCAAAGCCAAGTGCATATCCAATATATGAATTGATGCTATCGATATTACTAAAGATCTGTCCAATGGCCAACAGCCAAATGAAAGCCTCAAAGAAACCTAGTATGGGTGCTAATAATTTCTTTCCTCCCATCACAAAGACGATGCGCAAGGTTGCAATAGATACATCCATAATCCTTGCAAAAAATATCAGGATAGGTAAAACGACTAACCGAAAGGTGTCTGAGCTGATCTGTAGGTGCTCCATGAAAAATACTTCCATAAATAAACCTAAATTTAGAGGTGAAAATATAATTCAAACAAAGGTAGGAAGGCAGTGACTGAAAAAAAACTTAGTTAGGCATATCATTAAACTAAAAACTTGACAACCTCACTCATTCTACTAAATGCCTCTAGTTTGATTTGAAATTCTTTCCCTTTAAGGGACTTTAGTCCGAAAGTAGAAATGATGACTAAATCGAAGCCTAGCTTTTCAGCCTCCAAAATACGTTTTTCAAGGTGGTTGACTGTGCGAATTTCTCCTGACAAGCCTACCTCAGCGGCAAAACATATTTTATTGCTAATTTCTTTCTCTTGCATAGAACTGATGATGGCAGCACAGACTGCTAAGTCCATTGCAGGATCCTCCACCTTTAGTCCGCCAGCAATATTTAAAAACACATCCTGATTGCCGAGTCGAAAGCCTGCTCTTTTTTCAAGTACTGCCAGCAGCATATTAAGTCTTCTGCCATCATAGCCTGTAGTACTGCGCTGTGGGGTGCCATAAGTAGCTATGCTCACCAATGCCTGCACCTCCACCATAAGCGACCGATTACCCTCCAGTGTCGCTCCAATGCTGACACCGCTCACATAGCTATCGCGTTGTGAAATTAGCAACTCGCTCGGATTGCTTACCTCTCGCAGTCCATTGCCCATCATCTCGTATATGCCCAGCTCAAAGGTAGGGCCAAAGCGATTTTTGGTCGTTCGCAATATGCGATAACTCATGTGACGATCCCCTTCGAAATGAAGCACGGTATCCACCATGTGCTCCAATACCTTAGGACCTGCAATGCTCCCTTCTTTAGTAATGTGCCCAATAATGAAAACAGGAAGATTCGTTTGTTTGGCAAATTTCATCAGCTCGGCAGTGCATTCGCGTACTTGACTTACACTACCTGCCGCCGACTCTATTCTTTCTGTATAAAGCGTTTGAATACTATCTATCACCAGAAGATCAGGCTTGAGCTCTTTGGCCTGATTAAAAATGGCCAAGGTATTGTTTTCAGTAAATAGATAGCAATTTTCAGACTGATGAGGCATCCGGTCTGCCCGCATTTTGATCTGTTGTGCACTTTCTTCACCCGACACATAGAGTACTTTCTTAGTCCCCATGCGCAATGCAATCTGTAGCAAAAGAGTCGACTTACCAATACCTGGCTCTCCTCCTATCAAAATCAAGGACCCAGGCACAATACCTCCACCCAAAACACGGTTCAACTCCTGATCGTGAGCGCTCATACGAGGCAAGTCAGCCTGCTCAATATCTTGCAAGCGATAGCTCTTCTTCGAGCTAATAGTGCCAGAGGTTGACCTGCCGCCTGCTACAGCTACCGAGCGTAGATCATTCTGATTACTACTCACTATCTCTTCTACAAAGCTATTCCAAGCACCACAAGCTGGGCACTTTCCCATCCACTTAGGGCTTTCATTACCACAACTTTGACAGAAATAGACTGTTTTTGATTTTGCCAAGGCAGATCAGTCGGTTTAAAATTTAAAATATCTAGTGTGATAGCGATCCTGAAAGGATATATCTAGTCGAGGTTCATCCTTAAAAAATGCATAAAGCGAACTTCCAGAACCACTCAAGGAAGCATACCAAGCTCCCTGTGCATAAAGTGCTCTTTTTATTTTTTCGAGCTCAGGATACATCTCGTAGATAATGGGTTCAAAATCATTGCAAAGCTTTTCTCGCCATTCCTCCTTCGGCGAGTTCAACGCTTCAGTTATCGATAGACTATCCTCAGTGGGTTGCGTTTTCGAATAAGCGGTGGCCGTATCGATATGTATTTTAGGATGTACGAGACAAAGATAATTACCTTTTATATCAACGTCGAAAGGAGAAATTTTTTCTCCTCTACCCCTCCCTATAGCGGGTTGATTATAGATAAAAAATGGACAATCACTGCCTATCCTAGCTGCATAGTCCATTAGTTTTTCCTCTGAAAGACCTAGCTCAAATTGATCATTGATAAGTTTCAATGCAAAGGCTGCATCGGCTGATCCTCCTCCGAGGCCAGCCCCCATATTGATCAACTTATGCAGATGGATAGATAAATTGGGGATCTTATCAAAATCAGCTCTCAACATATTGATCGCTTTCATGACCAGGTTATCATTTTGATCACCTTGAATAGGTATACCTGAAAACTTGATTTTATCCTTTTCATTGGGTACCACCTCAAGGATATCGCAGATAGGAACAGGAAAAAAACAGGTCTCAATTTCATGATAGCCATCCTCGCGCTTTTTAAGGATGCGTAATCCTAAATTAACCTTGGCATTGGGAAATACGATCATTGATATCCTAATTATATGTAAAAACTCGTGAAATCAGAAGAGCTAACTCATCTGTAAAATTCAAGATGTCGCAATTGCTAATACGACAATTTGATAATAAAAGTACAAAAATAGCACTGACTTTTACTTTGAATGTAATATTGACTGATGATTCATATAGAAATGATCATGCTTGAATCACCAATTTTATTCATTCTGTAAAATTAAGACTTTGAAAACATAAAAAATACCGAAAGAAAATCATCCCCCTTTCGGTATTTGAAGCTCTATATTGTGTCAAAATCTATTTACCTTTGGTCAGTTCTTCGACGATCTCCTCAGTGATACCGCTTGAAGAGAATCCGCCGTCGTGCATGAGATTTTGCATGGTAACCATTCGGGTGTAGTCTGAAAACATCATGATGATATAATCTGCACAAGACTCACCGCTTGCATTGCCTAGTGGCGACATCTTATCTGCATAGTCGAAGAAGACATCAAAGCCTGTTACACCCGTGCCCGCTGTGGTCATCGTAGGACTTTGAGAAATGGTATTTACTCTTACTTTTGATTTCTTAGCAAATCGATAGCCGTAGCTTCTTGCTATTGACTCAAGCAGCGCCTTTGCATTGGCCATATCGCTATAATCAGGGAAGGTACGCTGAGCAGCAATATAAGAAAGCGCCAAAATGCTACCCCATTCTTTCATTGCATCGAGTTTTTCAGCTGTTTGCAAAAGTCGGTGAAAGGACATTGCAGAAATATCCAATGTCTTATGCATCCAATCATGGTTCAAGTCACCATAATCTTTTCCTTTTCTCACATTAGGGCTCATGCCAATAGAGTGCAAGATAAAGTCCAACTTACCACCCAGTATTTCCATCGACTCGGTGATCAATTTTTCAAGATCCTCATTGCTCGTTGCATCGGCAGGGATCACTTTAGCGCCGATTTTCTCGGCCAATTCATTGATTTTACCCATTCTTAAGGCAACGGGCGCATTGGTCAATACGATCTCAGCTCCTTCGGCATGCGCCTGAAGCGCAGTCTTCCAAGCAATAGAGTTCTCGTCTAGTGCACCGAATATGATTCCTTTCTTTCCTTTTAAAAGTTCTTTAGCCATGATTTATAAGATTTTTCTGTTTGCTATTCTATTTTCGAAGCCTAAAATTAGCAATATTTTTTCAATCCTTCGATTCCTCCATCATTTATTCCCTGTTTAGCCATTAGCGTGGCCAAGTTAAAGATTTTTTTATTTGCGTGGAATGAGAACACGTCTTGACTTACTGCTAAATGATCTGACTTGAATTGCAAGTCAAGCATCTGGTTGAACCCTGGGAAAGCAATTCGATGACAGCAACATCTCATTTTAATTTTTCTTGTAATGTCCAACAGAAAAACCAACTCACCCCCTCATCCCACGCTAAAAAACTTCTTAAAAAAGATTATTGCGGCTGATGCTGCTTTGAATATTTTGCATCATCATCTCAAAAATCTCCTGAGCCCCCTCTACAAACTGCTCGTCGACCATTTGCTCGAGCTCTGACTCCATGAGTACATCGGCCTGCTTGATCTTATAGGTTTGCTCAAAAATGGGATTCTCCAGCTTCACCAAATACTTCTCATTCCACTGAAAAATAGTGATTTTATGTTCACCTCGATTGAATTCTTTGACTACGCGCATATGTAATTGATTTTAAAATGAATGTAAAACTTGATTGTACTCGTCTAGAAATTGATTGAGCTGCTTACGCTTGTACTGTAAAATATATCGGGGGTGAGCAAGGGGAATAATCTCTTCAAACCAGCCGTGTTGGCGGTTCCACTGCTCCAGATATTTTTGATTTTTTCCTCCACCCAAGCAAATCACCCGATTCGATGCCAAGCCAAGCTTCAACTGCTCGCTAATTCCTTCACAAAAGTAATCTTCTAGCCCTTTTGCCAGGCCTTTTTCATCGTAATAGTTCAAATTTTTACCATCCTTCACGAAGCCCCAAGGCGACACTCCGGTAATCCAAAACTTGCGGTAAAAAGCCTCCACACCGCCGTAGTGCTCAATCATTTGGTAGATAAATGCAGAAGAAATCTCAGCCCTTTTATGGAAAGGATTTTCAATACCACAAGCTTCCTCCAGCACCACAGGATCGGTAAAAGGAATGCCCGTCACCCCAGCTCCAAAGCGACCCGGATTGATACCAAAGATAAATACCCGCTCCTCACCTTCTGAAAAATATCGCTGATGAAAGGTACGAACCGCCTTTTTCACGGCCTCATCCCCATACGGATTGAGCACCTCCACCCCATCGGGCAGTTGCGGAGGTAGCCTTAGGTTTTCATAAAAACTGATCAATCGATCCCCTATCGCCATAAATCATCATTTTTTTAGTATCACCTTCTTAATTAAGCCACTGTTTCACCACAAAGTTGACAAAAATTTTATAAATAAAATGCAGACTGTCAGCTTTTGGCAGGGTCACAAGCTAGCTTTGGAAATATCAAGGCAGATTGTAAAGCTGAAAGTAGCTTGACTATTGACAATATGAAGAGCAAATTGGCTACTACTTTATTTCAAATTTAGATTCTCCTAAGCTATAAGACCCATATCTGGGAGAAATTGCTTTTTAAAAAAAGCTTGGGTTTTAATGTTGGTATTATTTCTAAACTACTATGATTATGATTTTAAAAACTAAATTAGGAAAAAATATTGCTTTAGACTTAGACAAATGGCAGATCAGCAGTGCAACCACATGCAGCATACATGATGAGGTGGAGGATGACTATATTTTAGAAAATCGATCATTGCAACGCGCGCGCCTTTCCAAGTCCATCATCAGAGATAATGAACTCCCTATAAATAATGGGCAGATACAATTAAGTGACGGCCTTTACGAATACTATTTCTTGCAGAGTCAAAGAGAAGCCTCTGAGCGGCGTATGAATCAACTGTTTGAGCAGCATAAAGATCTGATCTTTCAGCATCAAGAATTGATTTTAAGCAAAGGAGAATACTACTTATTAAGACCTCAACTGCTCAAGAGTGGTGGTGCTTACATAGGAGGCTTTACTTACTGCCTAGGCACCTTACTAGAGTCCTTTCATGATAGAGAGCGCATTTATTTTGAAGAGATCCAAAGCTACCAAGACTTATACTTGATCAGTTTGCAAGGATCCCCACTGAGTGGGCGCTATGTGGCATCATTTTGGTGCGAAGATTTGCGCAAGGTGGTTGAAATCAGCTCCGACAAAAGCAAATTCTTTAGCGGCCCACTATTCGATAATTTGAAGCAATTCAAAAAAGTCATCGGCAAGAGCCCGATAGGAATAAAACTCGACCATCAAGACAAGATATTCGAACAACTGCTAGATGATATTCGAAAAATATAGGACGCGGTTTTTAAGCATCTAAAGCTGATAAATTTCAACCGAAAAGCACACTTTAAAAGATAAAATATCAATAATTCATCACTTAAAACCTTAAACCCATGATCGATCTGATAGGTGATATCCACGGCCATGCCGACGAGCTGGAAGCCCTACTACAAAAGCTTGGCTATGTACAAATCAACGGCTGCTATCGGCATCCGGAAAGTAAGGTGATCTTTGTTGGAGATTATATTGACCGCGGCCCCAAAATAAAAGAGTGTTTGGAGATCATCAAAAAGATGGTAGACCATGGGCAGGCCATCGCCCTTATGGGAAATCATGAATATAATGCCATTTGCTACCACCTGAAAGATGAAAAAGGTCAACCCCTAAGAGCGCATAGTGATAAAAATAGACATCAGCACCATAAAACATTGGAGGCATTTGAGGATCGTCCTGATGAACTCGAGGCATACATCCAATGGTTTTTGAGCCTACCGCTATACTTTGAAAATGAGCAATTTAGAGTGGTGCATGCCTGTTGGGATGAGCATACAATCCATTCCCTCAGAGAGCAACTAATCAACGACCGCTTGACAATAGCCTTGGTTCATGAAGCGCAAGCTGAAGGATCTACCCTACATACTGCCATCGAGCAAACACTCAAGGGGAAGGAAATACAGTTACTCGAAGGCATCTCTTTCGCCGATAAAGATGGCTTCACCCGAAATGAAGTCCGCATAAAGTGGTGGGATGATCCTAGCCAAGCTACCTACCAAAGTATTTCACTAGAGCCGATCGCAGGACTACCAGCGGAGCGCGTACAGACGGCAGGAAAGAGTGGAAATAGCTACTATGCCGAAAATGAAAAGCCTGTATTTTTTGGGCACTATTGGCTCAAAGGAAACCCATCCCTCTACAGAGAAAATATCTGTTGCCTCGACTATAGCGTTGCTAAAAAAGGACTCCTCACCGCCTACAGATTCAATGGAGAAGAGCGACTCAGCAGCGACGCCTTTTCATTTGTAGAGAGCATGTCCTAAGAAAAATGAAAATATCAATATCAGCAAATCTAAGATGAGCACTATGAAGTACCTATCAAAATCAGATTTTAAGGTGGCACAAGAGTGTCCTACCAAGCTCTACTACAAAAAGCATCACTACCTCAGCAATAAAGACGGGAATGAATACCTCAACATGCTTGCCGATGGCGGCTTCATGATCGGGCATCTGGCCACTTTACTTTATCCTGAGGGCATCGAAATCAGTGAAGGCAGAGATCGCCAAAAAGAAGCCATCCAAAAAACCGAAGAACTACTCGCTAGCCACGAGAACATCACCCTATTTGAGCCCGCTATTTATGTGAACAACCAACTAATTCGCATCGATATCTTGGTGAAAAAAGGGCAGCACTTCCAGCTGATAGAGGTCAAGTCTAAGTCATACCGCAGCGATGATCTAGCGCAAAAGTCGACCGACTATTGGTTATCAACTAGCTTTAAACCCTACTTGGAAGATGTGGCCTTTCAAAAGAAAGTCTTGCAAGAGAAGTATCCTGAGGCGCAGGTGTCAGCCTACCTGATGATGCCCGACAAAAGCCAAGTCAACGAGCAGGAAAACCTGATTGAGTGTTTCGTCTTAAGCAAAGAAGAAGGGCAGACAAAAGTGGAATTTATAGGAAGCGATGCGGACTTAGACCGCTTGCGGCAGTCTAATTTCATGGGCTTGGAGTGTGTAGACGAGGCGGTCAAGATGGTGGCAAGGGAGGTAGCGATCAACAGCAAAAAATACATCCGCTCCATTTTGAAAGACCAAAAAATCAACATTCAGATCGGCGCTCACTGTAAAAGCTGCGAATACCGCATCGAAGCACCCAACTCAGGCTTTAGAGCTTGCTGGAAAAAGCTTGCCGACCCTGTCCCCCATATTTTGGACATCGCCCAAATTGGAAACATCAACAGACAGAAAAAGGGGATAATTGATCAATTGATACAAAGTGGTAAAACGGGGCTCTATAAGATGGATCCTTTTGAAATCTACAATGAGAAAAAAGCGTATTACAACGACCGACCCCTCTTACAACTCATTGCCGATAAGGAATTGATGTACTACGACTTTATCGACGATATCCAAGGTATCCAATACCCCCTCCACTTTATTGACTTCGAGACCTGCACCATGGCCATCCCCTTTCATGCCGGCATGCACCCCTTTCAGAATGTCATCTTCCAATGGAGCTGCCACACCCTTCACCAAGACGGGCGCATAGAACATAGCGAATGGCTCAATGCCGAAGACCATTTTCCAAACATCGAATTTGCCAAGTCGCTAAAAGCGCAGCTCGGCGACATCGGCACCGTGCTCACTTGGAGCTCCTACGAAAACAGCCAACTGAAAAAAATCAAAGAAAGCTTGGAGGAAGCAGCCGGCCTCGAGACGGAGCTCAAAAAATGGATCGACCATCTCATCTATGATAAAGATAGCTCCAACAACCGCATCTTAGACATGCACAAGCTGGCGATCAAACATTATTTCCATCCTAAAATGGGTGGAAAAACAAGCATTAAGGTGGTCTTACCCGCCGTAATGGAGGCTACTCAATCCTCTAAAATTGTAAAATGGCTCAAAGCTGAAGACCTCTACGAAAAAAAAGACGGACAAATCACCGACCCCTACAAGCTACTGGAGGCCAAGATCGTAGGCAATACCCAGCACCTAGAAGTAAGCGTACGCAATGGCAGCGATGCCATGATCGCCTACCGAGAAATGCTCTACGGTCAGTCACGCAACCATCCTGAGCTGAAAAAAGCCTATTACGATGCACTGAAGAAATACTGCAAGCTAGACACCTTGGCCATGATGATCATTTGGGAGCACTGGCAGGAGGTCATCCAAGATCGCAGCCGCCTCACCGACCGCCCTACCCTCATGCAGCGACTCGGCATGAGCAATGGATAGTAGCACCTATTCTTATTTTTCCAGACCATCAGCACCTTATCACTAGCCGCCATCCATTAAAAAATCATGACTGTCATCTTTTGGCAGTCATGCACTTTATCTTTGTTTGCGAGGGATGAGAATAGTAGACAGACAACTGAGAGTTGAATGAATATACTTCTTCTAAACAGCTTTTATTTAAGATAAATTATAATTATGTTTATGCATCAAACGAAAATGATCCCAACATTTCCTTGAATTATGTTGAAATAAAAATAGAAAAAATCATCAAATACCCTTTCTTAATGAACCCAGTAGTAGAAAAAATCAAAATCGGCTTGGAAGATGAATTGACGCAGGAAATAGTAAATGACCCTTTGTTGAAGCCTTTATCGAAGTTTTATAAAGGATACAATTCAGATAATGACTTCGCTTTAATCAATACTCATCTCAAAAAAGTAGGGGTGCTCATGGAAGCCAATGACTATCAAAACATCTATTTCATGGCAGATGAGATTAATCAGTTTTTAAATATCAAGCCAAAAGTCGTCTTTTATAAAGAAAAATCAGCAGGTTCTGAAAATGCGCTAGTAACTTATTCAAAAAATGAAATCATCATTTCTTTTTCAAATGACTTATTGAGGCTAACAGATGATGCTGATGAGTTAAAATCAATAATTGCTCATGAGTATGGTCATTATTGCTACCAACATGGCACCAATCAAATTATAAACTATTTACTTGATTTAGATCTAAAACCAAGCTTTGCAAAGGAAGAAGAAGCATTCTATAAAGAAAAAGCAGCCACTACATTACTAGACAAAACCTATCTATTAAGCCAAATAAGAGAATTAAATGCCGACCGACTTGCATTGCTTTGTACCCAAAACTTTGAGAAAACAGCCATTGCAGGCATGAAATTGAGCGGTGGGGGTATTGATCCTTACGGTGTCTATAATCCTACCTCTTTTTTGAAACAAGCGGAGAGCTTAATAAAAGACGGAAACTATTTCACATACGATGAATTATCAGCGACCCATCCTTATGAATCATTGAGAACAAAGTATCTCCATGACTTCTACCACTCTAAGCTTTTTTATGCTCTTACTGGGAAAGGGGATAATCGAGTGACCGATGAAGAATTAGATGCCATGCTTCCTCAAATTGTACCCATCGATTTAGTAGTGAAAGGAAAGCCTAATAACAGCACTTCAAGACAAAACAATGATCAGCTTGCCACAGATTATGAAAATGAAATGTTTTTGATGATGGCCGCTGAAATCATAATGGGAGCTGATGGCAAAGTAACAAAAAGGGATAAAGACTATATTTCAGAAATTCCTAAAACTGAAAAAAGCTATAATGAAATTATGGATGAAATTGAGCATTTAAACGCTGATGAATTTGATCAAAAATATGTTGATCTTGTTAAAATCATCAAAAAACAAAGTGCTCGAAAAAAGACCTTCCTGATCAAAAAACTGGTAGAGGCTGCACGATATACACGTACTAAAAATGAGATCGCCTACGAAATGTTAGGAAATGTAGCATTAGACATCGACGCCCTACCACAGCTCGACTATCAACTAGGAAAAGCTAAGAAGTAAATGTTTTAGCTAGAAAAATTCCAAGGCTTTCCTGAGAATCTTATAAATCAAAGATTTAAGAGGCCTTAATCATAAAATGAAATCTAAAAGACCAAGCACATGATCATTGAAGACCTGAAATCTAAAGGAATAACAAGTACTGAAGAGATAAAAAAGCACCTATCAAAAAGTAAAGACTTTTTTGTGATACCTGATAACTTAGCAAAACTGACAGCTCAACTTGTGCAGAAAAATAAAGCTGAAAATTGCATTGATATAAGTGCAAACCTTGGAGAAATTTTATCTCAATGTGAGAAAATAGAAGATAAACTGGGCTTGGATGCAAATGCTCAAAATATTGAGTTAGCAAAGCACCTTAACCCTAACTTAAAACTTGAACACCTTGACCCTTTAAATTACGATTCAAAAACAACCTTTGATACGGTAATTTGCTTTCCTCCTCTTGGCCAAAGAATTGATACAGTAAATGGTAAATTGCTATCAGAACAGCTATATTTAGAAAAATCACTTGAGCTGCTTAGCGACCAAGGTACTGCCATATTCATCCTGCCAAATAATATTCTGAGGTCACAGGTTTTCAGCAAGCTTAGAACCAAAATTTTATTAGAGCATGGACTTGAGACTGTAATTTCAGTACCAAAAAGAATGCTGAAGAATGTGTCACTGGAGCTTTCAATTTTAGTGGTTAAGAAACATGAAACGGATACTATCAAATATTATCAATTAACCGATCCAGACTTTACTGATACAACTTTAGCAAAAGCAGATTTTTCCGTTCCAAAAAAAGATATAGCGGAAAGATGGGACTACAATTTTCATAACCCTAAAAAAGAACCTAATAAAGGAAATTAAAAAACAAGAAAACAAAATCAAGGGAAAAAAATTCAGGGAGTAAGATATTAAATCACCATAAAACATTTCATATTCTTTAAAATAAGATCATGTTGTATACTTATCTTTAAAAAAAATAAAGTCAAAGGTTTACTACCAGCTTTCAGATAAGTAACAGCCGTCATGGTTTTAAAATTCTAATACTATATAACTAGATTATTACAACTATTTTTATAGGTAGCTTCAAAGTTAGTTAATACTTAAAAAAGAATAAATTTATTTAAAAATTGCAAAGTTGCTTTATAAACAGGATATTAACCTAACTCAATAAAGTAACTTTTATAACAACTCTAAAAAATATGGCATCCCACTTTTTCACAAATAAAAACAACAATAGTTTACTGTATAAATTTCAAGGAATATTAGAAAATACACCAAATTTTCATTCCTTCGATGCTTTAATAGGATACTTCCGTTCAAGCGGATACTTTAAATTAAGACCTCATCTTGAGAAAATTAAGAAGATTAGGATTTTAGTAGGAATTAATGTTGATCAGCTTACTGTTCAATACTCGGATGCAGGTCAACAATACTTAAAAGATCCTGAAGATACTAAAGAAGCCTTAATAGAAAATTTAAAAAAAGATATTGAAGATGCAGAGTATAATAAAGAGGTAGAAAGTGGGATCTTACTATTCATAGAAGATATCATAGAGGGTAGAATTCAAATTAAAGCACACCCCGAAAAAAATCTACATGCTAAAATTTATATTTTCAAACCTGAACATTTTAACCGAGATTCAACAGGAACAGTAATAACCGGTTCATCCAACTTCACAGCTAACGGGCTTGGTGCTTCTGAAAAATCAAACTATGAATTTAATGTTGAGCTTAGAAATTATGATGATATTAAATTTGCTTCTGATGAATTTGAATTACTATGGAGTGAAGCAATTGACATTTTGCCAATTGACGCTCAAAGACTAAAAAAAATCAACTACATAAATGATGAATTTACCCCTTTTGAATTATACATCAAATTACTAATTGAATTTTTTGGCCAAAGAATAGACTATGATCCGGCAAATGTCGATTTACTGCTACCTGATAATTATAAACGACTTACTTATCAGGCAGAAGCAGCTATTGAAGGTTATGAAAAATTAGAAAATTACAATGGTGTTTTTCTTGCCGATGTGGTGGGTTTGGGTAAAACTATAATTGCATCTATAATTGCTAAAAAGTTTATTTTTGAAAATGGATATCACTCAAAAATATTGATTGTTTATCCCCCTGCTCTCGAAGACAATTGGAAAAAAACAATCAAGGATTTTCAGATTTGGAATAATTGTTCCTTTATTTCGACAGGTAGCTTACATAAGGTTATAGATAACGAAATATTAGATTACCCAAACGCAGATGAATATGATTTAATCATTATTGACGAAGCTCATAAATTTAGAAACGACACTTCTAATATGTATGAGAAGTTGCAAACTATTACAAAAACCGACAGACGTATTCCAGGAGCTGATGGTAGTGTAAAAAAGAAAGTGATGTTACTTACCGCAACTCCACTTAATAATCATCCTGCAGATATTGAAAATCAAGTTTACTTATTTCAAGATAAGCGAAATCCAAATCTACCAAATGTAAAAAATCTGCAAGAATTTTTTACTCCCCTAAAAGAAGAATACGATAAGCTAAAAAAAGATAAAGTTTTAAATGTCAGAAGAGTAAAAGAAATTTTTGATAAGATTAGATATAAAGTAGTTGAACCTTTGGTAATTCGTAGGAGCCGAACAGATATTTTGAATAATCCCGAATATCTGAAAGACATAAAACAACAGGGAATTGAATTCCCTGAAATAAACCCTCCAAATGAAGTAAACTATCAATTTGACGAAAGTCTTTCTATATTGTTTGATCGAACCATTACACTTCTCACAGGATTGGATGAGGCAGGTAAAGAAGTAGGTGGTTTAGGTTATTATAGATACCGGGCTATTGAATATTTGGTCAACGAAGAGGATCGAAGAAGATATGGAGACGTGGAGTCTATTTCAGGAAGGCTTTCTGCGATAATCAAAACCCTCTTAGTTAAACGTTTAGAAAGTAGTTTTTATGCATTTAAAATGTCTTTAAGTCGTTTGTTAAAAAATACAGACCACATGATTAAGATGTTTGAAGACGACAAAATTTATGTTGCTCCCGATATTGATGTAAATAAATACCTTGATGAAGGTAATGAAGAAGGATTAGAAGCAAAAATAAATTTAAAAGGTGGTAACAATCAAATTTATCAATCCAAAGATTTCAGAAATGATTTCATTCCATTACTAGAGCTTGACCGTAAAATGGTCGCTGAATTGATGGATGCCTGGAAAAAAGTAGTTTATGACCCGAAGCTGGAGAAGTTTCTTTTTGAACTTAAAAATTCATTCCTAAAAAGTTCAGTAAATCATTCTGGCAAATTAGTAATTTTCACCGAGTCCAAAGAAACAATGGATTACATAGAAAAAGCTACGAATGAAGCTGGATTTAAAAAAACAATAGGGATCAGCGCTAACAACAGGAAAGAAAATGAGAAAATTATTCGACTAAACTTTGACGCCAATCAAGACAAAGAAGAATGGCAAAATGAATTCGATATAATTTTTACTACAGAGGTTTTAGCTGAAGGTATTAACCTGCATCGCTCCAATGTAATCATCAATTATGATGTGCCTTGGAACTCAACCCGATTGATGCAAAGAATTGGTCGTGTCAATCGTATTGGAACGGAAGCAAAGGAAATCAATGTATTTAACTTTTACCCTTCTGACAAATCAGAGAACCAAATAAAATTGACACAAACGGCAATTAAAAAATTGCAAGCGTTTCATTCTGCCTTTGGAGAGGATTCTCAAATTTACTCGCAATTAGAAGAAGTGGGGGAAGCTGGTTTGTACGGTTCAAAGTTGAAAGAGGAAATCAATGAAACTTTGTTGTTCTTACAAGAGCTACGAACTTATAAAAAAGAAAATAAAAAGGAATTCGATATTATTTCGAAAATTCCAAAAAAAGCCAGGTTGGCCAGAAATTCTGAAATTGTTAAATCCCAAGATGTTGCTCAATGTTCTGTTACTTATATAAAAAGTAACGGCCATCCCGGAGTTTTTTATAAAAGTGACATAAATGGTATTGTACACGAATTAACCTTTGTAGAAGCTGCTAAAATTTTTAGGGCTACGAAATTAGAAAAGGATGTTAAACCTTTACCGGAATTTCACCACGAACAAGTAAATAGGGCTATCGAGTATTTTAAAGGAGAGGTAAAATTGTCCATTAATAGCAAGGTTAATAAAAAAACATTAAGTGCTATTGAAAAACGTGTATTAAGTGTTTTACCAACTTATGCCGCTCAAGTTAAAGACCCTTATTACAAACAAGTATTAAAGCGGACTATTGATGAACTTTACAAAGGTTCACATAGAAAACTACCTAACAACATTGATACTTTTATCAAAAAGGCAAAACAAGAAAAGATAAACGATTTGGAAATATGGGTGGACAAGCTTTATAAAGAAGTATTGGCAGAGTATAAATTCAATGATGTTGAGCCAGACAACAACAATGCAAAAGTGAAGAAGATTTTTGCCAAGCCTCAAATTGTAATTTCAGAATCATTTAACTGATTAAGATGAATAAAGACACTTTAATACAACTCTTCAAAGCACCATACAAACGTCAAGCGTTTATAGATAATGGCTTGTTGCCTACTTTCCAAGGTAAAGTAGCCAATTTGAAAATATATGATACTCAAGGTTTGCAACCTATCGAACTCACTGCATCTGAGCAAAACTATGCGGTTTCTGCGGTGAAATATGGCGAGTTTCAAACCTTAGACGAAATTCCGAGAACTGTTGAATTGTATGAAATCATTGTGAATGACAACAAGCAAATCGAAAGAAGTCGCGTAGGATTAGGTGCTTTGGTAAAAAAACACATTATTGGAAACAACGCTGTATTGGTAAATTTTGCATATCAAAATTCCGAAAAAAGAAGTTGGCGTTTTTCGTTTATTGCTCGTGATGGGGTGTTTCAAGATGGCGAAATGCAAATCACCGATACACACCCAAAACGCTACACCTATGTTTTTGGCGAGCCAGACGAAACCTACAAAACAGCCCTCGACCGATTTTTTGTTTTAGGCAATGAATTGGAAATCACCATCAACAAAATCAAAGATGCTTTTGGTGTGGAAGCAATGTCCAAAGCCTTCTTTGATGAATATCGTGATGTGCATTATGCTGGTTTTGTGGATTATTTGATGCGTTCCAATTTCAAAAAATCGGCTTTCAATGGAAACGATAAAGACGTTCGTGATTTTGTAAAGAAACTATTGGGTCGAATTGTGTTTTTGTATTTTCTGCAAAAGAAAGGTTGGTTGGGAGCAAAAGATACTTCGTATAAAAACGGAGACCAAAACTTTATGACCAACTTCTTTAAAAAAGCTGGAACCAATGATGCTTTTTACTCCACTTGGTTGTCTAAACTTTTCTTTGACGCTTTGAATAACGAACGACCGAATGACGATTTTACAATGCCCGATGGCGAAGTGGTTAAAATCCCTTATTTGAATGGTGGTTTGTTTGAAAAAGAATCTGCCAAATACGATTTCTTGACCTTCCCTTCCGATTTATTTACCAACTTATTTGAGTTTTTCGACCAATACAATTTTACGATTTTTGAAGACAGTCCTGAAGAACATACCGTAGCGGTTGACCCTGAAATGCTCGGGCATATTTTTGAAAACTTACTCGAAGACAACAAAGACAAAGGGGCATTTTATACACCCAAAGAGATTGTGCATTATATGACACAAGAATCTTTGATTGAATACCTACACACCCAAATTCCTGATGCCGAGCGAAATGACTTAGAGAACTTTGTCAAAAACAAAGAAAACAAACTCAGCAAGGAGCACAAACAACAAATAGACCAAAAACTCGATACTGTAAAAATATGCGACCCGGCGATTGGCTCGGGTGCATTCCCTATGGGATTGCTACAAGAAATTTTTGGTTTAAAAGAACGTATTGCATACGATTTGGGCTATAAAGTGTGGAGTCCTGCCACAGTGAAAGAAAACATCATCCAAAAATCTATTTATGGCGTGGACATTGAGCGAGGTGCAGTGGATATTGCTCGGCTGCGTTTTTGGCTTTCTCTCATTGTAGATGAAGAAATGCCAAAAGCCCTACCGAACCTTGATTATAAAATTGTAGTAGGAAACAGCTTGGTAAGCAAGTTTGATAATACCGTAATTGAGATTGATTGGGAACAAAAACAGTTTACCACAAGCAATAAAGCATTTGTAAAAGGCATACAAGCCGCACTAAAAAGTATTTCCGAAAAGCAAAAACAATTTTTTGAAAGCAACAGCAACAGCCAAAAAGCGAAACTGAAAGCTGAAATAAGGGCTTTAAAATTAGATGTTTTAATGAACCAACTTTCATTTAACAAGGCTGCCTATCTCAATAAAAACCAAAAAATAGTTGATATTGGCTTTGGCTTAAAAGCTAAGGACCACAAGAAGAATTTGGAAATAGATCTGCAGGAAGCCGAATTTGATAAAACCATTAGCAAACTCAAACACTTGAAAGACAACACAGGTCAAGACTTTAATCATTTTGACTGGAAGTTAGATTTTCCTGAAGTGCTAAATCCTTTGGTAAATGAAGAGACAGGGTTTGATATTGTGATTGGGAACCCTCCTTATATTAAAGAATATACAATTCGTACAGCATTTGATGGCTTTAGATCCTCGCCATACTATCAAGGCAAAATGGACATTTGGTATGGATTTGCTTGTAAATCATTGGACTTATTAAAAGTCAACGGCGTAGAATGTTTTATTGCACAGAACAACTGGATAACAAGCGCAGGAGCTTCAAAACTAAGAGGGAAGGTATTAGAAGAAGCAGAAATTAAACTTTTCACAGATTTTTGGAACTATAAGGTTTTTGCTAGTGCGGGCATTCAAACAATGATTTATCTATTGAAAAAAAGCTACCCTGAAAACGATTATGAATTAAAATATTCTGTTCTCAAAGAAGATAAAATATCCAATAGACAACTGCATAATTTCCTAGATTTCAATTGCAAAATTGATTTCGGAAAAAAATATATATGCTTATCCGCTTGTTTGCAGTGTAGCTGTTGAAGCTGCTAAAACGACCC
>JAFIEW010000065.1 GCA_020832375.1 Cyclobacteriaceae bacterium | reverse complement strand
GAATACCATAGTTTTGTAACTGAATTAATCAAGCTGAAGTCCTGCGGATTTTAGGACTTCCTTGATCATGATGAAATTTTATGCTCATTTAAAAAATGACCTTCCTCCGCATCAAGCATTACAGCAAGCAAAATTGGATTACTTAATGCAAGATCACCATAAACATTTGATACAACCTTATTATTGGGCCGGATGGATTCATACAGGAAAGATAAAAAGCGCCAAAAGCAAGAAAAACCAAACACTATTTTGGACTATCACCTCAGGGTTTATACTAATTCTTATCGTAGGCATACTTTCTCAACTCGGCATTCTAAGCCTTAGAAAATATTCTTAAGAGCTTTATTGATATTCTTTTTGCATATCAATAGGCATTTAGACTATTGCTAATTGAAAATATCAAAAGAACAAGATATGTTCTAGTTTTATGTATGCTAGGAATTGCTTGTTCAAATCAGGTTTTTTGTTTCTTTTTCTTTGCAGCAGGGAATAATATATTGTTCAATATCAACCGATACCCTGGGGAATTGGGGTGCATATTTAAGTCTGTTGGCTCTTCACCTACCAAATGTTGGTAGTCTTCAGGATCATGTCCCCCATAGAATGTCCAAAATCCATTTCCCAATACTCCATGAATGTATTTGGCCTCACCCACGTCCTTATTCTCACCCATGATGACCACATCAGAGCGAATAAGTGACTTTCTGAAGGCGGTTGTTTGCCCCATGAAGCCTCTTAACACTGTTTCATGGTTTTGAGTGAGCATGGTAGGTATCGGATCCCATTTGGCAGAAAACTGAAAAAGAGTAAAGAAATCATTAGATTCTTTCAGTCCTCGCTCTCCAGGTTGCATATCGATATCTGAATATTCGTATTCGTAAGGGTTTCTTACTAGTGTGAAATTTTCAAATGCCAGTGTATTATCAAAATTCAATTTTTGCTGTGCCTTAGGGTCTGCGGGGTCTCCATCATACATACTTTCTATAAAATCAACCCCGTCAGCAGCCAATGCAATATCGTAGGTATCTGTAGCCGAGCACATCGCAAACATGAATCCACCTCCCGCAACAAACTCCTTGATTTTTTTGACCACGCCCAGTTTCAGTTGTGATACTTTTTCGAAGCCATGTTTTCTGGCTGTCTCTTCGTATTCTTGCACCATCTCTCGGTACCAGCTATGGTGACGGTATACACGATAAAACTTGCCGTATTGTCCCGTGAAATCTTCATGGTGTAAATGTAGCCAATCGTATTTTGGTAACTCATCGTACATCACCTCATCATCAAAAATTACATCATATGGTATTTCTGCATAAGTCAATGCTAGTGTTACCGCATCGTCCCAAGGCTGTTTTGATTTTGGTGAGTAAACCGCAATCTTAGGAACCTTCTCTAAATTCATTACATCCATGTTGGACTCAGGACCGGCAATTTCATTAATGATTTGATTCGCTTCGGAATCTGAAATCGTTATGTAGCTAACTCCCCTAACAATCAGCTCATCCTCTACCTTTGGATTACTCTTTAGCATAAACGAGCCTCCTCTAAAATTGAGTAGCCAATTCACGGGTATATCCCTTTCTAATGTCCAATAGACGATACCATAGGCTTTTAAGTGATTGGATTGATTATCTCTGTCCATAGGTATGAGCAAATGAGCAGCGTGCAACTGTATGGTAATAAATACCATCAGGATAGTGGTTAATATTCTGATCGTTATCATCTGAGGCTGATTTATATTATCCTATTTTTAGGTCTGTTTGAGCTTTATCTGCTCATTCTACTTAATTAAGTAGAATTTCAAGATTTGTTCGTACCATCTCTTGAAGGCCTGGTTATGATGAATTACATAATGTTTTTTCGAATTTGTAGCTTGAAAAATCACACCAATACAACGTATTTAATAGTTATACTATTTTATGCAATTCCCTTTGTTTATTTTGTGATTATGGGTGTTTTTCTAGTTCTTTTTTTTTGATGAGATGTGCTTAAGTCGGGACTATCTTAATTTTGTTTTTCTAATATGTAGCGATCAGAAATTTCACCCTCTATTCTCCTGCCATTTCTATCAAGTTTAAACAGTCGATTTTCTCCAACTTGAAACTGTAAGTCCTTTGAACTAGACAGCATCACTGATCTACCCTTATCATCCCATTCAAATTCACCTTGATCTGTCATTTTTTTATCACTAGGTAAATAGGCCCAAATCATTTGGTATTGACCATTTTGCATCAGTTCTATCCTCATTTCAATACCCTCACAATCAGCGCATGGCAATACGCCTTGATATACACCATCCCAATCTAATGCTATCCGACTGTTATGATTGTCTGCAGGAGAGCTATAAGTTTTATCTTCGTCGCTGCGATCAGTAATAAATGTTTTCTCTCTTTCTGTTTCATCTAAACCACTAGGTTGACTATTGTGACAACCAAAAAGAAAAAAGAGTATTCCGAAGAGTAGTAATATGTAGTAGCTTTCTTTCATGAAAGAGCAATAAATAGCCTAATCAATGATGTATTTTTATCGACTAGTGTCGATCTTATTCGTGATACGTCTAATATATGGATTTTCTCATCAAAATGAAAGTTATAAATTCTCACAGTTCATACTTTCACTTTTTAATGGTTGTTAAACGCCATATTAAAATATACTTTCAATGCTATCGAATTGTTTTTTCATAAAATTGAAGTCGCTTTGTCGTTTCCTTATTTTCACCAACATCCTTCCAGTTAAGCTGCAGCATTCTATCCATGACCTGATACCCCATGCTTTTCCATAATTGTCTTGGTGATCGATAGTTTTCGGCTCTCAAAGGGTGCTTCTCAGGTCTTATAACAGAGCAAAAAGTCGTTTTTTTTATCATGAGATGAGATGATGCCTCCGCTTCTCGCAAGTGAAAAAACTGTTTTCCTAAACCTTGCCCTCGATAGGGGGCTAGCAGAATTGACTCTCCAAAGTAAAAATAGGCTTCTAGATCTTCTTCCATTTTGGTAAAGGGAGCTTGAATCTCCTCATCTTCTTGTGCTAATGGAATGCATGAACTAGCTCCAATAAGTCGATCTCCGTCTAACGCAGCAAAAACACAGGCATCCTTTGCACGGATATAGCGCTCCAAATACTGTGATTCATAATCCATATCACCATCATATAGATAGGGATACTCTCGAAATACCGTAATTCTCATTTCCGCCAAAGGTCCTATATTTCTAGCAATCCGTCTTGAATCCCACCTTTCAATTTTTATAGTCATACTTGACTGCGAATATTATTTTGATAAAATCTACATTCACTGCGAATCACCGTATTGGGCTTCATGTAAAAAAGACGCACGAAGGTGCGTCTTTGATATTAACATACTCCGTCGATAGTTAGTTTTCACTGAACGATCAATACTTGATCACCTCATCTATGCTTTCTAATCTTTCATCTACAGTCACTCATCCTGCATCAACAATACCTTTCTCTTTCTATTAATATCGATTGAGAAAGGTTGCTAGTTGGATTGAAGGATTATATACCATTACAAGGGCAATGAATGATCAATGTATGATCATCGATCGCCCCATGCATGAATATCCAATTCCCCTCATTTCCGCGTACCAGATTCTGTGTCCTGGTTCCCAAACTCTATTTCTCATTCCAGATTAAAAAAGTCCTGTTTGTCCGCCTTCATCATCCTCAGTTTCCTCAGTTTCCTCTATCGCTTCTTCGGGTGTCGTAGGCTTAGTCGGTTTTAGGTGCTCAATAAAGCGCACGCTGTCTATTCCGCCCATGCTGAGTTTATTACCCAATGCTTTCCAGCCTTTTATGTCGGTAAGCATATCAGTATCGTACTCAGAGGCATCCTTTTTGCCAGATGTTTTGGTCACTACTTCTAGCTGAGCATTCTTATCAGTGGTGACAGCAATTAGTACTGACTTTTTATGGTCTGTGATGAACTGAAAGGCCTTGCCAACAGTAGACGTTTCAATCAAAAATCGCTTGATCATGTGCTGTCCTGTTGCACCATCGAAGTAAACAGCGCTCACTATTCTATTCGGATCAAACCTTTGGATGCTGATCACCTTATCAGGTTCATAGCGGTTGGTCAGCTCAAAGTCGGATAGGGTATAGGTGCCATCCTTTTGGAAGTAGATGATTTTATCATCACTTAAAAATTGCCCAAGGTATTCTCCTCTTTCCTCAGTATTGAGTCGGCCGATAGATGGATCATACCATAAATCTAGACCTCCTAAAGTTGATTTACCCTCTACCTTAAGCTTGATGTCTTTTACAGGATATTTAGTTAATATATTTCCTTGAGCGGCTCTGCCTTTAATATCGATTTCAGCAAAGTCGAAGTCAAAAATTTTCACTCGTGCCTTACAGCTTCTCGTTAGTTTGATAGTGATGATTTCCGCTTCGCCATTAGGGTTGGCTGTAAAATATAGTACCCTTGAGCCTTTATTACCTTTAGTTAGTTCGTATTCGCGATCTCTGGTCACACTAAGTACCTGAAATCGTTTCACCATACTGCGACCTGTCTTGGCATCTACATAAATCATATTGTATACCATGCGCTCATCGCCTTTTTTGAATACGTCCACATGGATAATGTCTTTACCTACAAATACCTTATCGCTGATACGAGAAACAACGCACTTGCCATCGGCTCTAAACACAATGATGTCATCAATATCCGAGCAATCAGTTATAAACTCATCTTTTTTCAGTCCGTATCCTACAAATCCATCTTTGCGATTTACATACAATTTCTGATTATTTGCAGCGACAACATTGGCTTGTATACTGTCAAAGGCTCTTATCTCAGTCTTCCGTTCTCTGCCTTTACCGTATTTTTCGATGAGGCGCTTGTAGTAACTAATGGTGAAGTCAATTAAGTTGGCAAGGTGATGTTCGGTTTCCTTTAGCTCCTCTTCCAATCTACGCATGATCTCATCAGCTTTGAAGCTATCAAATTTCGAGATACGCTTGATCTTAATCTCCGTCAGCCTAATGATATCTTCTTGGGTGATTGGTCTGTAAAACTCCTTTTTGAATGGATCCAAGCCTTTATCAATCGTAGTCAGTACCTCTTCCCAAGTTTCACACTCCTCAATGTCACGGTAAATTCTATTTTCGATGAATATCTTTTCTAGTGAACTGAATAGAATCTTCTCTAGCAATTCTGCTTTTTTGATCTCCAGCTCTCGCTTCAGCAAGTCCATCGTTTGGGTGTTGCTGTGCTTAAGAATGTCAAGTACCGTCATGAAACGCGGCTTATCCTCTACGATCACGCAGGCATTGGGTGCAATACTCACTTCGCAGTCTGTGAAGGCATAGAGAGCGTCAATAGTGATATCCGGTGATTGATTGGGTGCCAATTGAATTAAGATTTCAACGTCTTTTGCCGTATTGTCTATTACTTTTTTGATTTTGATCTTGCCTTTATCGTTGGCCTTTAGAATCGAATCAATTAAGCTCATGGTAGTGGTGCCATGCGGGATCTCTCGGATTGCGAGTGTTTTTTTGTCTACCTCTTCAATCTTGGCCCTTACCTTAATTCTTCCGCCGCGAAGTCCTTGGTTGTACTCGCCGAAGTCAGCCAGTCCACCATTGGGGAAGTCGGGATAGATTTCGGTTTCCTTTCCTTTTAGCAGCTGAATGGAAGCCTGTAGCAGCTCATTGAAGTTATGAGGCATGATCTTAGTTGACAAGCCAACCGCAATACCTTCAACTCCTTGTGCTAGCAAAAGCGGGAATTTAACAGGTAGTGTCACGGGCTCCTTCTTCCTTCCGTCGTAAGAAAGTTGCCATTCCGTGGTTTGTGGGTTGTAAAGTACCTCTAGTGCAAATTTGCTCAGTCGCGCTTCAATATATCTCGGCGCCGCGGCACTATCACCTGTGCGCATATCGCCCCAGTTGCCTTGGGTTTCTATGAGCAGGTCTTTTTGACCCAAGTTTACCATTGCATCTCCAATCGAGGCATCTCCGTGAGGATGATATTGCATCGTTTGACCGATAATGTTTGCTACCTTGTTGAAACGGCCATCGTCCATCTCTTTCATGGCGTGCATGATTCTCCGCTGTACAGGCTTGAGACCGTCACCGATAGCGGGTACAGCACGCTCTAATATCACATAGGAAGCATAATCTAAAAACCAATTCTCATACATCCCCGACACTGGCATTGACTGCCCATTGGCTTGACTGTCGTCCAAATCAGGAACATAATTTTTATCGTCACTCATAAGTTTAAGTCTTGTCTATTGCTTTTATTTCAATCACCTTTTTAAAAAATTGCCATTTGGCTTGCCTCAAAGGCGTTTGTTTTTCGTGGGATGAGCATCCATAGCACCTCATCCCAATCAAATCTACTTCTTCACTTTCTCAACCCGTCTCCTTTTTTGTAAAGCGCTCTCTCTTGTAAAGAAAAGCATTTGCATACTGTTTTTTATGCGGATGCTGTATCTGCCTTTTGGTTGAGTTCAGGGTTTAAGTCTACATCGTCTTTCTCTATCTTCAAGTTATCGATAATGAAGTTTTGGCGATCTGGTGTGTTTTTGCCCATGTAGAAGGTGAGCATGCGCTTCACGCTCATTTCCTTATTAAGCAGAATAGGCTCAAGACGGATATTCTCACCAATAAACCCACCAAACTCATCAGGACTGATTTCACCAAGCCCTTTAAATCGGGTAATCTCAGGCTTGTTACCTAGCTTTTTGATCGCATCTTGACGCTCTCTATCACTATAGCAATAAATCGTCTCTTTCTTGTTTCTTACCCTAAAAAGGGGTGTTTCTAAAATGTAAACATGTCCATTTCTTACTAGGTCAGGAAAGAATTGCAAAAAGAAAGTTAAAAGCAGTAAGCGAATATGCATACCATCAACGTCGGCATCGGTGGCAATCACAATTTTACGATAGCGCAAGCCTTCCAAGCCATCTTCAATATTGAGTGCATGTTGAAGCAAATTGAATTCTTCATTTTCATACACAATTTTCTTAGTTAAATTGAAGCTATTGAGTGGTTTTCCTCTCAAAGAGAAAACCGCTTGCGTTTGTACATTTCTAGATTTGGTAATAGAGCCGCTCGCAGAATCACCCTCCGTAACAAAAATCATGCTCTCGTTGCGAAGGTTTTCGTCAGCTTTAGGATCATTAAAGTGTATCCTGCAGTCTCTAAGTTTCTTGTTGTGCAGATTTGCTTTCTTTGCCCGCTCATTGGCGAGTTTTTTGATACCAGCTATGTCCTTTCGTTCTCTTTCAGATTGCATGATCCGCTTCAATAGCGCATCGGCTGTTTCTTGATTCTTATGCAAGTAATCGTCGAGGGCTTTTTTAATAAAGTCATTGATGAAGGTTCTCATCGTTGGACCTTCTGGGCCTACATTTTGGGAGCCTAGTTTAGTCTTTGTTTGTGACTCAAAGACAGGCTCTTGTACACGTACTGCCACTGCCGATACAATGGATGCACGTACATCAGCTGCGTCGAAATTTTTTCCGTAAAAATCGCGAATGGTCTTTACTAAAGCTTCACGGTAGGCTGCAAGATGGGTTCCACCTTGCGTAGTATGCTGCCCGTTTACAAAGCTGTAGTACTCTTCCCCGTATTGGTTGCCGTGAGTCAGGGCAATTTCGATATCTTCACCTTTTAGGTGAATAATAGGGTAGCGGTTATTTTCACTATCCGTCTTTTTGTTGAGTAGGTCAAGAAGTCCATTCTTAGAATAGAACTTTACCCCATTGTATAGAATAGTAAGACCCGCGTTGAGGTACACATAATTCCAAAGCAAGTTTTCTAAGAAGTCAGGGATGAACTTATAGTTTTTAAAGATTGACTCATCAGGTTTAAATTCTACTAATGTACCTCTTCTTTGATTAGAACTTACAATTTCATGTTCCTCTGTAAGCACGCCTTTAGAGAATTCAGCTTTCTTGGTTTGTCCATCTCTAAAAGCCTGCACCTTAAAGTAATTCGAAAGTGCATTTACAGCTTTAGTACCAACCCCATTTAGTCCAACAGACTTTTGGAAGGCACCGCTATCGTACTTTCCTCCCGTATTGATCTTCGAAACACAGTCAATTACCTTACCTAATGGAATACCTCTACCATAATCTCTCACCGCAACTTTGTCTTCCGTAATGGTGATTTCGATGGTGTCACCATAGCCCATCATATGCTCGTCTATACAGTTGTCAACCACCTCTTTTACTAGTACATAAATACCGTCGTCATAAGCAGAGCCATCTCCTAACTTTCCTATATACATACCCGGACGCAGTCGAATATGCTCCTTCCAATCAAGCGACTTAATCGAACTTTCGTCGTATTGAACCTTAGCTTCAGCCATAATTTATATTTTATCAACCCTTGCGTAAATAACTAATCCTGCTTGTGTTTTGATGACGTTTTGTTTCCATCATTTTACACACAACCTTCAAAATAAACTTAAAAGCTTCGCATTAGCAAATGGATCATTTCCAGCTCACTTCAATTTTGTCTTGATAAGAGCTTGTTTAAGTAATATGAAATCAGTCTTTTAAGTTGCATTTTTATTGCTCAAAGATTTTTGAAATTGAAGGATTCCTTTTTTATAAATATGGCGTGCATTTTTTCTTGTTTTATTATCATTATATGTGAATAGTTCCGTATATTGAAAAGGTGATAATTATTAACCTAAATAGAGAACAAATATGATTGATATCTTAGAAACTGAAAGAATTAAAAATGAGATTGCCGAATCACCTCAAGATGTATTGGATATTATTGAGTCTACTGATTCAATAGGTATTTGTATCACCAATAGGGATATGAACTTTGTGGCAGTAAACACTGCTTATACTAAAATCTATGGTTATGATAAAGATACACTTGTAGGAGGTAGTTTCTTAATTGTTGTACCAGAGGCTAATAAAGAGAAGATGAAATCCCTCCATGATAAGTTTTTGAAGGATAAAAAAGAACTAGCTAGAGAATGGGAAGTACAAGGGTCCGATGGAAATTTGATAAAAATATCAGTTGACGCGGGCTATTCTGATAAGATTTTTGATCAAACACCTCATAAGATTACCTTCGTTCATAAAGAATAAAAAAAGAGACTTAAGGCTCTTTTTTTATTCTTATTGATTTTTTGCAATAATCCTTTATTTATTGTTGAGATTCGATTTATCGAATAGCATCGAATAGAAGGATAGTTAGTAGTTCAGAATATTTTTAGGCTAGTAATATTTTGCTGGGATAAACTTCTAAATTGTGATCATCTTGCATTAGACAACGAATCACAATTTTATTAGATTGATAGATACTAGAAAGATACACGGTCATACATCTCTACGGGCTGGGCTGCATGGGTAAAACCATGCTTATTTAAGATATCTTGAAAATCTGGTTCAAACAAATTGGATGACTTGATATTTGAATCATGATTTCAAATTTCAGTTTGTCTTCCTTAGTTCCTCTTCCCTAGTTCTCCCTATGTCATCCCAACCTATCAGGATTTACTTGATCAGTTAGCTTAACTCCATGGGGTGGTTGTAAAGTTTTTAATAACTTGATGACAATTGCATAACCAATCTATTATTCTCATTCTCAAACCCTAGTCTCTATTCTTTTTTCCTAGTTTCAAAAAGCCCATAGTTACACAGTTACCTCATCAGGCTCCAACTCATACACATTATTTTCACTCAAGTGAGAAAGCATAACTGTCTCAAGCTTATTGGCAGACATTGGGTCAAATGGTTTGCTTATCCTCACATAGTTCTCGCTAAATCCATATATTCTACCTGATTGCTCCTCATCTTCAAAAAGAACAGTAACTACTTTATTAGCTTGATCTTCGTAGAATGCTCTTTTTTTCTTTTCCGAAAGTATTCTAAGCATTTTCGATCGCTCGTTTCTAACTTTGACTGGAACGACTCCTTCCATTTCTTCAGCGGGAGTATTTGCTCTTTCTGAGTAGGTGAATACGTGTAGATAGCTGATGTCAAGCTCATTGAGAAAATGATAGGTTTCTAAAAATAGCTCTTCCGTTTCTCCTGGAAAGCCAACAATCACATCGACACCGATGCATGCATTAGGCATGACAGTTTTGATTCTCGCTATGCGGTCAGAATATAGCTCTCTCAAATAGCGCCTTCTCATTTTTCTCAATAGGGTATTAGAACCACTTTGTAGCGGAATATGAAAGTGAGGAACAAATCTTTGGCTTTGCGACACAAAATCAATGATGTCGTTAGACAATAAGTTTGGCTCAATACTAGAAATTCTAAATCTGTCGATAGTATCCACCTTATCGAGTGCCTTTACTAATTCAATAAATTTTGTTTGGCGCTTACCTTCAATGATACCATAGTCACCAATATTTACACCTGTGAGCACAATTTCTTTCACACCACTATCGCCGATTTCGTTGGCTGCCTTCACAATGTTTTCGATGGTATCCGACCTGCTTTTACCTCTTGCTAGTGGTATGGTACAAAATGTACAATGATAGTTGCAGCCATCCTGTACCTTAAGAAAGGTGCGCGTACGGTCGTTGATGGACCATGCTGCATTGTAGCTACTGACCTCTTTTATTTCACCTGCGAAAATTTGTGCTTCTTTCCTTTTGATGAAACCATCTAATAAATCAACGAGTTTAAATTTTTCAGCTGCCCCTAATACGGCATCTACTCCAGGTATGGAAGCTATTTCTTTGGGTTTAAGCTGAGCATAACATCCTATTATACCAACAAAAGCATTGGGTGCCTTTTTGTTAATATCTTTCACCAATTTCTTACATTTTTTGTCAGCATTTTCAGTGACTGAGCAAGTATTGATGATATAAATATCAGCGGACTCGCTAAAGTCTACTTTTTTAAATCCCTTTTCTTCAAATTTTCTGCTAATACTGCTCGTTTCAGAGAAATTTAACTTACAACCTAGCGTGTAGAAAGCTACTTTTTTAGACATCTGAAATTATGTGAATGCGTGATGATTGGAAAATACCTTGGTAACAACCTAACACAAAGGTAAGTAGAATATGAAAAGTTCCCTAAAGGCATAAAGAAAATAAGCGTTGGAGTAGGTGCGAGGGCTTATTTTTTCTCTAATATGATCTTAGCACATGAGTAATCCACGTTTTCTCCAAATCTTAGAGTGTTTTCTCTACAGTAAAGTTGATGCAGTCTTGGACTTGTCCTTTCCATTTGGAAATTGCCCTCAATGAAGTCATCGAATTGTAAAAAAATATCTCTGTTGTCCTGAATGTACCAGATGCCCACTTTTTTATAAATGAGCGAATCTCCTGAGAAATAATATACTTTCAACTCTTCATTGGGATCAAAATAGAGCTTGTACTCTTTATCGCTATTTTCTTGATATTGGGGCAAAAGCTTTAAAAGTGCATTGTCAGGCTCTTGATTGAGTTCTACCTTGACTAAATTCCATTCACCTTCTAGTACGTCAAATTCATCGATCTCCTCGCAAGAGGACAGAAAAACAACGATGAGTGTCAAAATAAATAAAAAGGAATGAAATGCCTGAGTTTTCATTTTATGTAGTATAAAAATTAGTAGATTTTTAGCCGATAGTTAGCATTATTTGTTTATACCTCTAATTTATGAAAGTTCCTATAAACTACAAGTGCTTAAATAAAAAAAGCCTTTAAAAAAGGCTTTGATTTTGTCTAAAAAAAGATTGATTGAAGCTTATTTATTAAACTTCTTCTTGTAGTCTTCGAAGCTTTTTTCTACGATTTTTTTAGCTGTTTCTTTATCTTGGAACTCTTCTACTTTGACTGTCTTATTTTCAAGTTTTTTGTAGTCTTCAAAAAAGTTTCTCATTTCCTTGATGAAATGCTCTGGTAACTCGCTAATATCATTGATGTGATTAATAGACACATCATTTGCAGCAACAGCGATGATTTTGTCATCTGCTTCACCACCATCAAGCATGCGCATAACACCTATTACTTTCGCTTCAACCATACACATGGGTACTAGATCGATTTGTGATAGTACTAATATATCTAGGGGGTCCTGATCGTCACAGTATGATTTAGGAATGAAACCGTAATTTGCTGGGTAATATACTGCAGAATACAAAACTCGGTCTAAAATTAGTAGTCCAGTTTCCTTGTCTAATTCGTATTTAGCTCTTGAGCCCTTCGGAATTTCTATAATACATTTTACTACATCAGGTGTATCATCGCCTGGATGTATATCATGCCATGGATTCATATTTGTTCTATGTTTTTATTATTCAATAGGTAAATGACCACAAACGTTTGTTACGGCTTCGTAACATTAAAAAAGCCGGTTAACCGGCTTTAATTTTCTTCTTTTTGATCTGAGCGTTTTTTAATGTCAACAAAGACCAGGGCGTGAACCAACCCTATAATGATACAAACGCCCCAGAGAAATATCTCGGCATTTGAGCTAATCGGTGCATCTAACATATCGCTAAATTTTTATTGTTTCACAAAAATAGGAAAGTTTTTCTTACTCACCAACCCTTAACGGATTTTCTGTTTTTGCGGTTGCCATTAAAAAAAATATTGGCAGTAATTAAATGCTAATATTGCTATTAAATTTGGGTCATATAATTATTTACGCGTCTTAATATGGCTTAATACATTATGCTGTATCATTCCTTTGCAATTACTATATGATATCACCCTTTTTGGTTTAATTTCTAGTTTTTTCAAAATGATCCCTCGTTTTTGTTGTAGATTAAGACTATAAATGCTTTGTAGTCACTCATTCATTGGATTATTGAATTTTGTAATTAGGTAGTAAGCTTGTTGGCATGACTACCTATATAAGCCTTGAAAAGACACAACTTGTCACGTCGTGACGCTCTTTCATGCCTAAGTATATGCTTTTTATTTCTCACAAGGTATTAACCTGTGCTTTGCTATATAGCGCCTTTTAACCATTGTAATTCCTTTGAAATTTAAGACGCAAACAAGTTGATATGCATATTAGCTAAAAAGGAAGGTTAAGATTTTTTACCTTGGCTTACTGAATTTTTGACTTTGACCCCATTGCTTACAGGCTATAAAAAGTTATTAATTTTGGCTATTTTACAAAATCAATTCTAAGACCTTTTCGTCTCTCTCCTTATATTTATTTACCTTCGTAGTCAAGTTGCTATCAATATTGTCTAAATCATATCTTCTATTATGCGTAAAAGTGTACTAATTATATTCCTTTTTTTGACATTGGGTGCTTTCCATTCTGAAGCTCAAACTACCTTGAGAGAAGCGAGGATGCCAGCAGCAAAGTTGATTAACTTGGATTCTGCCACCCAAGCACAAATTATTCAGTACCATATCCATTTTAATTTAGGATGGTCCATCTCTAACACCATGTATTCTGACAATAGAAGAAATCACGCGGCGATGCATGGTATCTCTTTGTCAGCTGAGTCACACTTTGCCCTTACTGAAAAATCAGAATTTGGATTTGGTATTGCTTATCAGCAGAATGGATTTAGGCACACTAATTATCAAGTTGATTTTTTACAACATACCATAGCGTTACCAATTTATATAAGATATCCCTTGCCTGTTTTTGATGAACTTATTTCAATATACACTGGCTTCACGCAATATTATGTATTGAACACCTCAAAAAATGGAGATTATCCATCCGATGAAGTCATTCAACAAAATCAATTGGATCAACCAATTATTGGAAGAATAGATGAGCGAGCTTATTCCCCTAGTGATTTTCGTTCTTTTTATTTAGGTTGGAGTTTTGGCCTACAAGCCGACTGGGGACTGTATAGGCTAGATTTCAGAATTACACCAGGTATAACAACAGTAATGAATAATTTGCAAGATTTACCTTCTTCCTATGTTTTAAGTGTAGGCGTATATCCCTTTAGAGGAAAAGGTTTAATCAAAAATGTTAAATCGCTACTTAACAAAAGCGAAAATGTAGATACTGATTACTAAAATCATTAATTCTATTGAATTACCTTAATGACTGGTTTTGTTATACTTGACCATTATTTAATGGGCAAATGTATTTTCTTTACTTTATAAAATCTCTTTAAGAAGCTGGTGCAGTTTCGGAGTAAGAATCGGTTCCTTTTTTCCTGACTATGGTACTTTATGTGTTGTGGTAAACTACATCACTTATTTATTTCAAGCTCCAATTCCCCAAAATATTTAATAGCATCATTCAATTCACAAATAAGTCAGTTTATTAAGGCTCTTAGTACTCTTATCAGGCATATTTGTCCCTCATCAATATGAGACCAAGTCTTCTTGAGCTCATTTATAAATTAACCCATCCCTCTTCATTTAATTATACTGAGCGCATAAGTTGGTTCTTTTATGATTCGGAAAACGATATACCATACATTCATAGAACATTTCTAAGGTTACTGATGTTAAGCTGGAAATCAAGCAATAAAAAAATGAACACCAAAATATTTTCTATTGTTCTTCTAGTTGGTATGTGTGCTTTGAGCATCTTTTGGTTGGCTAATCAACCTTCCAAAGCCAATGAAACCGTATTTCAAAAAGCCAATATCAATAAAGGGACAAGTCAAACTATACAGACCAATGAATCTATGGAAAAGGTAACGCTAGGCGCCGGATGCTTTTGGTGCATCGAAGCAATTTATTTGAATTTAAAAGGTGTTGAATCTGTTCTTTCAGGCTATATGGGAGGTAGTGTGAAAAACCCCACTTATCGTCAAGTGGTGACTGGAAATACTGGACATGCTGAAGTTGTAGAACTCACTTTTGATCCATCTATAATTTCCTTTGGGGAAATCCTCGAAGTTTTTTTTGAAACGCATGACCCAACCACACTCAATCGCCAAGGAAATGATGTAGGAACACAATATCGATCAGCTATCTTTTATTATAATGATGAGCAAAAACGAATTGCAGAAGATATTATCAAAAAATTAGACGCAAGTGGTGCTTTCAACAATAAAATTGTGACAGAAGTAACGAAAGCAAGTGAGTTTTATGAAGCGGAAGATTACCACCAAAATTACTACGAGCTTAATAAAAGTCAACCCTATTGCACTTATGTGATCAAACCTAAAATGGATAAGTTTAAAAAGGTATTTTCTGATAAATTAAAGGAATAAAGGAAATGCAGCTTTTGAGCTGCATTTTCCTGTAGTTGTTGCATTTGTTGTTTTCTTTCATATTAGCGAAGGATGAGGGGATAGACTCTACAATATTGCGAGTAGGAGCTAAGGATAGTGACCGCTCTTATTTTTTTAATAATTTGTAGAACTCATAATCGGCTTATATTTTGATTAAAGCATGATACGCTGATCGACAATCTCTTAACCCTACTTGGTTAGTAAAACCAAGAACCCATTCAACATAAGCAATTGTTATAGGCACATTTTTTTAATTGGGTATGCTTTTTTATATAGAGCTGCCAACTAAGCCTTAAAATCTTTGGATGGTTTGCTTGAAGAATCTTTTTTTCACACAGGGCTTGGCCCAAAAGTGGATGTTTTAGCTTATAGATGCTTTAACACCAGTATATGACTCCCATGGGAAAGTTTTTTATTTTCATATATGATCATTATTGATCATATTTAAATGCTTAATACCTGGTTTACAACGCTTGTCAAAATTGTTCTACCACAGGAAATTGCTACCATCAAATTCATCTAATTTCAAATAGAATACCTTGAAGAGGAATATCTGATTTGTGATTTGTAAAACAAAAATTATCAAAAAAAACATTTCATAAGACGCTGGATCATTCATTTTGATATGCTGTCACCTAAGAAAATTCTACATTGTAACTCGATGGATTACACAATTTTGCTTAATGATTCATATTTAGGGCATGCTTAAAAACAGCTAAATGGTTGATAAATAAATCATGAAGTTTATACTATATGGATTTGGCTGCACGGTTTTTAATCAAAAATAGTGAAAATGCTTGCATGAAAATGTCTAAGATGGACATTTTGGAGTTTAGCCCCAGGCAATATCGTGGTTTGTGATTCGTGAATCGTAAGTGGTATTTGAAAAAAGATTAAAAGCTTAAAATAAGCTTCTTGAAATTCGTCATTTTTTTCATCAATTGAAACAAGCGAAGCTTGTGCCGCCTCAAATCTGCAGTACTTGGGCCTTTTAAAACAAGCCCTATTTAATTTAAGCCCGTATCCTGCTTTTGATAAAGCTAAAAGTTTAATTTCGGATGTAGTGATTTTATAGGGCTTATGTAGATTAGTTCTGGTGTTTCATATATCGAGCTAGAAAATTACTACTCGGCTCATTCCTCGCAAAAAAAAACCCGACTCAAATTGAATTAAGCCGGGCGGTGATCTACATCATTCTCATCCAAAGAGGATGTTTAAACCTATAGTTTTAATACGTATGATTAGGACTTTTATTATATTTTTCAAGTTGTTTATTCCATTATCAGCATGGAATATGCGCTTGAGTGCTGACCATCAGTTAGAATAAATTTAATTATTTTTTCTTATTTGATTTTTTCTTTTTGTCCTCTTCAGCGGCCTTCATTGCCTCCTCTAATCTAAGCTGAAATTTAGACTTCTTTTTGTTGGCATTTTTCTTTTTGTTCTCCTCCATGATCTTCTTCACCTTGTCTTCATCAACAAATCGGCGGATGATTTCTTGTTGTCCGAAAGTGATGATGTTAGATACAAAATAGTAGAAGGTCAATCCTGCAGGGAATGAGTTCAAGAAAACCATAAAAGTAATCGGTAAGAAGTAAGCTATGTTCTTCATGGGCCCTGACTGTGCGGTCAATTGCTGATTAGACCAAGTATAAACGATGGTTGATGCCGTCATCAGAATAGTAAATAAACTGACGTGTGATCCATATAATGGAATATTGAATGGCAAATTGATAATAGCATCGTAGGTGGATAAATCAGCCGCCCACAAGAAACTTTCCTGTCTTAACTCTACCGAATTGGGGAAGAAATAAAACATAGCGAAGAGAATAGGCATCTGAAGTAATACGGGTACACAACCACTTAGCGGATTTACTCCCGCTTTGCGATATAGCTCCATTTGTGCGGTCTGCACCTTTTGCATATCGTCACCATATTTTTCTTTAATTTCGTCAATGTCAGGCTTTACTACTCGCATTTTAGCCATTGACATATACGATTTGTAAGATAAAGGTAATAAGATGATCTTGATGAAAAGAGCAAGTAGGGCAATGATGATCCCGTAGTTACCAATGTATTTTTCTAAGAAGTGAAATACATTGATTACGATATACTTATTGATCCATTTGAGAAGGAAAATCCATCCTAGATCCAGGTTTTCGTCGAAGTCTGCGGCTACCGCTTTTAGATCCTTATAATCGTTAGGACCGAAGAAGTAGGTAAGATGCTGTTCTCCATCCTTCAGGTTGAAGTTCATCTTGGCATTCATCGTTTTTTCTATGGTAGTATCATTTTCGTCAAATGATTTGCTGAATTCGGCTGCGCGGAATCCACTTCCTGATCTATTTACAAGTCCTGTGGTGAAGAATTTTTGCTTCATACCGATCCAATGTACTGGCTGCTCGGCGCTTTTCTCGTCAAACTCACTGCTTGCACTCAGACTCTGAAAGCCTTTTTCATAGGTGCGGTAGTGAAAATTTGTTTTTGTCCGAGATATCTTTAAATCACGCTCAACTGGCTTTAATCGATTTTGCCACTCAATAGTAATAGGAAGATCCGCCAATTGATTCTCTAGGTTGATTGTACGGATGCTCTTGTGGATTTGGTGACCGCTAGGAGGTAGAACGTAGTCTAGTGTAAGGCTGCGGTTATCATCACCCCTTACGATCAGCTGAAGCTTCAGCGTATCTCCAGTGGCTTTTTGAACTTGAGCCTGTGGCGACTCAAAATATAGATCATTAATATTGACTTTTCCAAATAGAAAAGGAATGTTCATATTGAAGTCAGAGCTTTTATCGTCCAGAAGAACAAGCGGCTCATCATTGTAGGTACGGTGACCCTTTAACTCTGCATAAGATATTTCTCCACCCTTTGAGGATACTTTTATGACAATATCATCATTTTCTAGGGTATACTCTTTTTCCTCCCCTTGAGCAGATGTTGCAAAAAATCCAAATCGGTTGTTCAGTTCCGCATTTCTTAAAGAGTCCGAAACACTATCTTCGCTTGTTTCTTCAACCTCTTCGAGTCTTTCTACGGTTTGCCTGTTTTCTTGATTGGCGCTTTGGCTTGCTACTTCTTGCTCGAATTGCTCTTCTGTTTCTTCGTAGTAAGGCTCTGCAAAAAACCCAAAATAGGTAAATAAGATTACGGCTATTAAGCCTAAACCTATTGCTTGATTTTTATCCATCTTAATCTTTTTGTTAAATCGCTTTCTGTGTGTCTTTTTTTTCTTCTTTTAAACTTTCTTGTAGGCTCATTCCAACGAAACTTACAAATAGTGGATGAGGTGTCATTACTGTGCTTTTTAGCTCGGGGTGAAATTGAGCTCCTAAGAAAAAAGGATGATCCTTTATTTCTATTATTTCTACCAAGCCGTTTTCAGGATTAATTCCTGAGGCTTGCATTCCCGCTTTTTCGTAGGCTTCAAGGTATTGGTTATTGAATTCGTAGCGGTGACGGTGCCTTTCTGAAATTTTGGTTTTGCCATACGCCTTATACGCCAAAGTACCTTTTTTGATTTGACAATCGTATGCTCCTAGTCTCATTGTACCTCCCATGTCTTTTACATGCTTTTGCTCTTCCATGAGATCAATTACAGGGTGAACAGTTTTTGGATCCATCTCGGCCGAGTTAGCTTCTGGATACCCTAGTACATTACGAGCAAATTCTATTACAGCACATTGCATACCCAAGCAAATACCGAAGAACGGTAGTCCATTTTCTCTAGCAAATTTTACAGTTTGTATTTTACCTTCTAGGCCTCTTTCACCAAAGCCGGGAGCTACAAGTACTCCAGCTACATTACCCAGTAGTTGAGCTACATTATCACTAGTGATTTGCTCTGAAGATAGCCACTTAAGCTTTACGGAGCATTCATTGACCGCACCAGCATGTATGAATGACTCAACTATCGACTTATAAGCATCAGGTAATTCGGTGTACTTTCCAACAAGTGCGATGGTAATTTCGTGAAGTGGGTTTTTTAGTTTCCCTAAAAACCCCTTCCAACTTTCTAAGTCGGGCTCTGTTTTATTGGGTAGTTTAAGTTTGCTAAGCACACGTTCATCAAGTTTTTCCTTACGCATCAATAAGGGTACATCGTAAATAGTACCTGCATCAAGGGCTTCAATCACCGAGTTGATATTGACATTGCAAAATAGCGCTAGTTTTTTACGGATATCTTGGGGCAATGGCATTTCTGATCGACAAACTAAAATATCAGGCTGGATTCCTGCCTCTAAAAGTTGCTTTACCGAGTGCTGAGTAGGCTTTGTTTTTAATTCGCCAGCCGCTTTTAAGTAGGGGATGAGGGTCAGGTGAATTACCAAGAAATTATTCGGGCCTAAATCCCAGCGCGCCTGACGTACCGCTTCTATGAAAGGCAGCGATTCTATATCACCCACACAACCACCAATTTCGGTGATTACCACATCATATTTGCCAGTATCCCCTAATTGATAAAAGCCATTTTTAATTTCATCTGTAATGTGAGGAATCACCTGTACTGTCTTACCTAAATAAGCACCGCGACGCTCTTTAGTAATCACATTGTGGTAAATTCTTCCAGTTGTAAGATTATTTGCTTGGGAAGTAGAAATATTCAAAAATCTCTCATAGTGCCCTAAGTCAAGGTCAGTCTCAGCGCCGTCTTCCGTTACGTAACATTCGCCATGCTCGTAGGGGTTGAGTGTACCAGGGTCAATGTTAATATAAGGATCAAACTTTTGTATAGTTACCGACAACCCTCTCGCTTGCAATAGCTTAGCGAGGGATGCTGCGATGATTCCTTTGCCCAGAGATGAAGTAACGCCGCCCGTTACAAAAATGTATTTTACCGAAGCCATAGTGTGCTTTTTTCCATTTTTAATACGGGAAACAAAGGTAAGCCAATTCTATGGGATTATTAAATTTAGCATATCTAATTTTTGCTGTCATGCTGAAGAATGGGAGTGGGGAGAAGGAAGGGGGAATGTACGACTTCTAGTTAGATAGCATTCGGTAGTTATTCGATCGTCATCCTGATGAGGAGGATAGGAAAGCTATTTTTGACTCATTGGGGGTAGATTAGATGTTTATGGGATGCTAGTACATTGACCAAAGATTTGTCATACAATGATTTTTGATCATAGTAATCGCTTTATATAAAACCCGCTCACTGAATTCAAAAAAAAACCCTTGCCACAAAGACAAGGGTTTTTAAATTTTTAAGCTTGTCCCGTCCTAAAATAGCGTTACACAAAAAGTAAAGTTATGAAAGAAAGAAAAG
>JAFIEW010000064.1 GCA_020832375.1 Cyclobacteriaceae bacterium | reverse complement strand
GATCATTATATACTGAATACCAAGATATTAGCATTTAACAAGAGGGGCCTAAATAAAGTATAGACTTTATGGTTTATTTATCAATAATTTAACTATTTTAAGCATGCCCTAATCAATAGTTATTATACTAAGATGTATTATCATTCCATACAAAAAAAAAAGGCCGCAATTCCCTGCGACCTATTTGAAATTATTGATTCTGATCTCTTAATCTCTGTTTCCTAAAAACATCATAACATAATATAGTAGCGTTACCAAAGAGCCTATCGCGGCAACTACATAAGTCATTGCGGCCCAATGTAAAGCATCCTTAGCCATATCGTATTCGCTATTATTTACCACTCCTTTATCCTGAATCCAAGCCAAGGCTCTTTTGCTCGCATCGAATTCTACTGGTAATGTTACCAATGAAAAGGTTGTGATCACAGCGTAACATGCGATGATTGCTAAAAGAATGTTTTCAAAAGGCAGCTGTGCAACAAATGCACCTCCAAATATCGCTACTAATACAACAATGTTTAGAATCTTTGCACTTACATTTTGAATAGGAACCATCGCAGACCTAAATTCTAACCAACTGTAGGTATTAGCATGTTGAATAGCATGACCACACTCGTGAGCAGCCACCGCTGCAGCTGCAGCTGATTTTCCACTAAATACGTCAGGGCTTAGATTAACTGTTTTGTCTTGTGGATTATAATGATCTGATAATTCACCTTCGCTCATCTGTACCCTTACGTCTGTTATACCATGGTCATAGAGCATTGCCTCAGCAATTTGTTTTCCTGTGGCGTTAGTGCTTAATTGAATCTGTGAGTACTTTCTAAATTTGTTTTTAAGCCGACGACTTACGGCAAAACTCACAATCATGAAGAAAATACCAATTATGATTATCATCTTTTCTTTGGGTTTATTAAGTGGATATTGTTAAGTTTTTATTGATTGGTGTCAATAGTTAATGTGCTACAAGATATAATTTATCGGCGTTTAACTACTGATTTTGCATTTGCATAACGTCCTAATAGTGCAAAAAGTTGTTTTGTGTATAGAGATTTTAATTGATATCGAAAGTCTTTTTTCTTATTGGAGAATTCCTCAATTAATAAGGCAACTAGTTGAGGTATTATTTTAGATCTGTATACCTCTTTTTATAAATAGGAGCTTTTTATTTTTTGCCATCATTATCTGCAAGTGAAAAGCCTTTCGCAAAGGATATTAGCAAGCTAATTCCACCAAAAAGGAAAATAAAGAAAACCTGTGAGCTATGTAGCAGTGTGGCCATGCTTAGCCCTTTCTGCTCGCTGATGTCATATAGTCCAAGTACAAACGCAACCACAGCATGGTAAGAACCAAAGCCGCCTTGTACAGGCACAGACATACCGATACCTCCGCCTATTAAAACAGCCATACCAGCTCCAACTCCAAGGTTTGATGTGGCGGGGATTGACCAAAATATAACATAAGACATAAAGAAATAACAGACCCATATGATAGCTGTTGAAATCCAAAAACTAGGATCTTTCCCGCTCTTCTTTATACTACCTATGCCTCTTACTACTTCGCTGAGAAAACTTTTAATCTTTTCTCTAAATGCTTTTCCCTTTTGGGTTTTGGTAAGTATTAAATAAATGATCACAATAAGGCTTAATAAACCTATGATCACCAAAAACAGATATAAAAGATCAAGGTTAGCGAAAAATTCAGCGAAGCCACCAGAGAATTTCTCTAGCATAGGCGATAGCGTTTCGTATTGATATAATATTGTTGCTATAGAGACCAAAATTAAAATAAATAAATCAGCAATTCGCTCGGTAATTACGGTACCAAATGCTGGGGAAAAGTCTACGTTTTCATCTTTTTTGAGTAAGGTGCATCGTGTTACTTCTCCAAGTCTTGGTATTATCAAATTAGCAAAGTAGCCTGCCAAGACCGCCATCAAGCTCTTGATCAAGGGAACTCGGTAGCCAACGTCTTTCAATAGTATTTGCCATCTCCAAGAGCGAGCGATATTTCCTACTAAGCTAATTGCAATGCTGACATATACCCATGTCAAGTCAGCGTTTTTGATATCCGACCAAATGGAATTAATATCTTGGCCTTCGAACACATAATACATGAGGCCTATGGCTAAAAAAATAGCGGTACCGTTTTTTAAGATCTTTTTGTAATTCAAAATCTGTAGTTTAAAAATTGAGGATTAAGGTTGTGCAACTATTCCGCTGCAGCTATCGCTGCTAGCACCGGTCACACTTGATAAAATATTATTTTCATTTCTTATTCTTAGTACTCCTAAAAAGGCAAAAATTAAAGCTTCTTTAAAATCAAGTACATTAATCTCTGGTACTTCCCATTGATAATGAGGTGCTAGTGCCTCAAGTCTACTTATTAGATATTTATTTTTTGCACCTCCACCGCTTAAAAGTATTTTAGCTCCTTGTGCCAACTGGCCATCTTTTATCAAGTCTTCCACAATGCGATTGGCAATATGCTCAGTGTAAGTGCTTAAAATGTCGATTTCGCGTGTAGTCTCAAAATTGCTTTCTATGCGGGTTATTTCTTTTTCTACCCACTCTCTTCCCAGTGATTTAGGAGGCTTTTGTTTGTAAAAGCTTAAATTCTCTAACTCAAAAAGCAGCTCATTGATAAGCTTCCCACTTTTTGCTAAGTGTCCTTGATCGTCATATTCATAACCCAAGCGCTGAGCTACAGGATTTAGGATCAAGTTGACAGGGCAAATATCCCATGCTATTCGATTACCCGTTCTTTCCATAGAGCAATTAGCAATTCCTCCAAAATTAATGCAACAATCATAATCTCCAAACAATAAACGGTCACCAATTGGAACTAAAGGAGCGCCTTGACCACCCATTAATATATCCTTTTTACGGAAATCATAAATTACTTGATGTCCCGAAGCTAAGGCTAAAGCTTGTCCACAACCGGCCTGATAAGTTAGCTTATTTTCAGGTTGGTGAAATACTGTGTGACCATGGGAAGCAATAAATTCAACTTTATCTATTGATTTATCTTTTATAAATTTAGCACATGCCTTTCCCATCCAGTCCCCTAATTCTTCACTTGCTTTTAGGAGGCGTGTCGGCTGTAAATTTGGAAGCCAATTAATTATAGCTCTAATTTCATGGGGGAAATCAATAGTCTCTGCTTCAAGAATGGAGTAGCTCCAGTTTCCTCCCTTTGTAAATCTACAATAAGCTACATCTAACCCATCCATAGAGGTTCCTGACATCAGTCCAATTGTGTAATAAACTTCAGTTTGGTTCATCAAATTGACATTTGAAGGTTAAGTAGATGGTATTTTTCGAATAAAATCTAAAGATAAGTATTTTTAGCGAGGGATGAGCAAACAACTAAAATAGCTATTATAATTAATGGATACTGGCTTTTATTTGGCTTTGTGAGAGTTAAAACCTAACGGGGTACCTAAGTCTATAATTTGCAATTTTAAGGTTATATATTTAAATTTTAAAGATGATTTCGTCAAGCCATAAACAAACATCATGGAAGTACAAAATAAACCTATGAATCGCATTTTAACCAAGCATAATACTCTGCATGCAGAGAATTTTATTTGCAAGATAGCCTTTTGAAGGATTACTTAAAACATAAGCTTAGCTATTCTGCAAGGTCTAAAATGGAAAGTACTTTCTTAAAACCTGGCAAAAACTTGGCAAAAGGTTGGCTAGTGATATGGACTTATTGTCTATGCAAGCAGATAAAAATGCTCCAAAATTAATAAAGCGTAATTTTTTGGGCGAAGAGATTAATCTTATTGAGTTTCATCCTGCTTACGAGAAGCTACTAAACCATGCGGTTGATTCCAAAATGTTTGCTATAAAATGGGAGGACGATTTAAGAGCTCGTTTTGCTGGTGAAATACATAAACTAGGATTTGCTTCAGGCTTTCTATACGCACAGGCTGAAATGGTCATTTATTGTCCACTATGTATGACGGACGGAGCGGCTCGCTTGATAGACGGTTATTGTGAAGAGGAAGACCGAGGAAGGCTTATCCCTCGCATTGCGACGCTTAATCCAGATGAACTTTTTACCGGTGCTATGTTTCTTACCGAAAAGTCAGTTGGCTCTGATGTAGGAGCAAACTTGGTGACAGCATCTCACGAAAAAGATAAAAATTATCGACTAAATGGCGAAAAGCGGTTCTGTTCTAATGCTAATATTATATTCGTGTTAGCTCGTACAGCTGAAGTTCCTCAGGGTACTAAAGGATTATCACTTTTTTTAGTCGAAAAGTCTTTACCAGATGGTAGCTCTAATTATAAGAACATTGTTAGATTGAAAGATAAGCTTGGTGTTCGCAGCATGGCCAGCGCTGAGATTATTTTAACTGATACCATTGGGAAGAGAGTAGGAGAGAAGGGAGAAGGGTTTAAGTAATGGCAGAGATGGTGAATTTATCTCGACTTTATAATTCTGCAGCTCGCCGTGCACTTACTGAGTCCTATCTATTCCTTACTAGGAGAAAAACTTTTGGCAAAGTAGCCTTAGAGCATCCGCTGGTTCGCAAGAAACTCCAAAAATTATTTGCACTAAATATTGGCCAGTTTTATCTCACTTGGAAAGCCATTGATACCCTAGACCAAGCCGATAATGGGGATAATGAGGCAGCTCAGCTAATACGTTTTTTGACACCTATGGCAAAGCGATATACCGCCGAAAATAGTGTCTTTCTGGTAAGAGAGTCCATGGAGCTTATGGGTGGAATGGGATATATCGAAGATGGAATTATGCCTAAAATCATGCGTGATGTTCTTGTACTCCTATTTGGGAAGGCGCTGGAAATATCTTAGTACTGGATATGCTGAGAGCCATGCAAAAAAGCTCGGGTTTTCAAATAATGGTAGGGAAGTTAAAAGAAGCAAAAACCGTATATTATGAAGACTTAAGAACGAAACTAGAAAAGTTGATTGCTAATTTTCAGACTTATCAGTCTTTAGATGAAGAAAATGTTCAAGTTTACGCTGCTGATGATTTTACAGACTTATGTCTTTTTTATCAATTATTTTTGCTCAAAATTGAAGCACCGCAAAGCGATTATGTTTTATTAGCCGCGGAATATCTTTCTGATTTGTTAATAAGCAAAAGACCTAGATTATTATCTAGGAATGAAATTGATAAGATGAGCGCTTGGTCGGCAATGGGTTCAAAATAATGTATATCATCAATTTTAGATAAAAAGGTGTAGATAAGCTAGGTTAGAAATAAAGGCCAGGATTCCATTCTGACCTTTATTTTTAATTTGGTAAGTTTTTAACTTCTACTCTACCTAGAGCTTCCCTAAGTTTTTCAATTTCAGCTTCTCTCTCTTTCTTTTCAAGAATTGCCTCTTTCCACCTAGTAATATCTCTTGAGGTAACTGAAGCACCAATCAAGTTACCTTCTTCGTCTCTGATTACCTTATGTATTACTTCAATAAAAAGTGTCTGGTTTTCAAGTTGGCGTTCTTCTAATATGGTAAAATCTTCTCCGCTTAGAACCCTGTCGTAACGTTCTTTCCATAGTTTTCGACTCTCTTCAGGTAATTTATCGAGAATATTTTCTCCTGGGTTTAGGCTGATTCCGGAACTAGCAAACCTGTTTTTGAGAGTTTGATTCACTACAGTAATTTTATATTCTGTATCTATGGCAAAAAATGTATCGTCAGTATTATTAATGATGGCATTGATGACTTTCTCTTGCTTTTCTAACTGCTTTTGGTTTGATAAGATTTCAGTTATGTCTCTTGACATAATGGCAACACCACTTATTTGACCATTTTCATCGTTTATAGGATTATGGTTCGCTTCCAGAAAGCGATCTTTTTGTTCTATGATCATTTGAAAGCTTTCACCTTTTAGACATCTGTCTATTCTATCCTTCCAGCTCCTTTTTAATTCTAAGGGGAGCCCATCGAGTAAATTTGCACCAATTCTTAGTTCAATACCAAGTTTTGCATACTTCTCTACGATGGTTTTGTTGACTACAGTAATATTATAATCAATGTCAACGGCAAAAATAGTGTCTGAGGTGTTATCGATTACCGCAGATAAGTTTCTTTCTTTCCTTTCTATTTGCTCCTGTGACTGTACTAATTTTTCTTGAGTTGAAAGTAGTTCTTCCATATTTTGACGCATTTCCTCCTCCTGAGCTTGTATTGACTCAGACATCATTTGCGATTCTTCCAGAAGTTTTGCTGTATTTTCAGTATTTACTACCGAAAAGATAGATGCAGCAAAAGCATTGCTACTTTTTTTCAAATACTCTCTTTCATGATCTTCGTAGATTTTGAATGAAGCAATTTCTAAAACACCAATGATTTGTTCTGTGTAGATAAGCGGTATCAAGATCAGGTTGGTTGGAGTAGCATCTCCTAATCCTGATTTGATTTTTAAGTAGTTTTCTGGTATTTCTGTTAAATAGATTTCATCTTCATCTCGCCAGCATTGACCTGCAAGTCCATCACCATAGGAGAGTTGTTCTTTCAGTTTCTTCTTTCTCTCGAAGGCGTAGCAAGATGCAGTCTCTAAGTATATTTCACCAGAATCAATTTTGGTTTTGTCATCAGCAAAGTTGTTCAAAATATATAAGGCACCTTGGGTAGCATTGAGCGCCTGCATGATCACCTTTAAGCCTTCGTCAAAGAGTACCTGTTTACTTGAGTGGTTGCTTCTTAAAAATTCATTTTGAGCACCAAGACTTTCGTTGACCCAAATACGTCTTTTTTCCGCTTCTGACACCCCCTTAAGACTATCTTGCATATCTATTAAAGCATTGCCTAATTCACCCATCTCTGAAAACTGAGCCACTTTTTGATCAAAATTACCAGCCCCAACCCCTTTTGCAAATTGTTCTATAGCTTTTAGATGATTAGATAACCCTTGAAATAGACCATAGAAACGTGAAGATTCATCATTGATCATTCTGAACTTAAGTGATGTTTCTCCTTTGTTTAGTCTTTCCAACTCTGTTCTTACTGCCTTAAGAATAGCAAAAATTTGGTTGGTAAGGGCAAACATAGCCCAAGTGAACAATACAGCTATTAAGCCGAGCAGGCTTAGGTTGAAATGATAAAGTGTAGCGGTATTATTTAAGATTTCCTCTTCAAAAGATGCGAGTTTTTTGTTTTCGATCGACAGCAAGCTCTCAAGTTGTATGGATAGAGCTTCTGTGGCGTCAAATAGTTTTTGCTTTTGTGTTAAATCTGAATTTACTAGCTTATTGAACTGGGTGTTTACTTTTTTAGCATGCAAAGCAGCTGCCTTCTCTACTGCATATTCTGATATTCTTTTAGAGGGGAAGTTCTTTTCTACTTTTTTAATTTGCGAAAAAAGCACCCCTTTTTCTGAATCTTGGCTAAGATATGCTTTCAACGAGTTCAATTCGTAGAGGCTAAGTTCTAGAGAATTTATAAATGGCTTGGTATGTTCTTGAACTTTGTTCTTTAGACTTGAATTTAAGAGGTTAAAGTGGATATTTACGCTCACTGCAAATATCAAAATCAAAAAGGTGATAATACTAAAAATCCAAAGTTTTCCTTTTAAAGTTTTAAGGTGATATGCCTTCATAGTAATTTGTTTCTTTGATATTTGGATTTACAATATCATCGAATTGTGCTAAAGATTCAAGTACTGTCTATGAAAATTACAAGCAAATCAATCTTTTTTTTAAAATATAAAAGTGTAAGTTGGAAATGCTAAAAAAAATATAGGTATAGTTATAGTAGTAGTTAGGTTGCTAAAAAAAACCTAAGACTTGTCGAAAACAAACCTTAGGTTTTGGATTAATTTAAATGTAAGACCGTAACTTATTTTTTCTTAGTTGCGGATTTTTTAGTTGTAGCTTTCTTTTTGGGCGCAGCTTTTTTCTTTTGCGGTACCTTTTCTGCTAAATCATAGCAATCTTGTAAACTTAAAACAGTGGGGTCCTCTATTTCTTTAGGTATTTTTACGTTTTTGCGTCCTATTTTTATATAGGGTCCCCATCGTCCTTTTAAAATTTGGACTTTTTCGTCTTCTTCAAAAGACTTAATAAATTTTTCTTTATCAGCTTGTCGTTTTGCTTTTATAACTTCGATCGCGTCTTCTTCATTGATTTCATGTGGATCGTAATCCTTACCTAGTGAATAAAAAGCATTTTTGTGTTTTATGTAAGGCCCAAAACGTCCAATATTTGCTTGCATTGGCTCTTCTTCAAAAGACCCTACTTCACGAGGTAGTTTAAATAATTCGAGCGCTTCTTCTAGAGTGATACTTTCTATGAATTGACCCTTTCGCATACCTGCAAATTGGGGTTTTTCTCCAGTTTCTTCTTCCGAGCCTCCTAGTTGAACCAATGGCCCGAATTTACCAAGCCTTGCGATAATTGGCTTTCCTGTTTTTGGGTCATTGCCAAGTTCGCGAGACGAATTAACACTTTGACGCTCTACGTTTTCTGTTTTTTCTACTCGTGGATGAAACTGATTATAGAAGCCATCAATCATTTTTTGCCAAGGGATTTTCCCTTTTGCGATTTCATCAAATTCTTTTTCTACTCTTGCTGTAAAACTATAATCAAATACGTTAGGAAAGTGCTCCACTAAAAAGTCTGAAACAACCATTGCTACATTGGTGGGGAAAAGCTTGTTTTTTTCAGCTCCAGTAATTTCTGTTTCTTCTCCTTTCGTAAGATTACCGTTTTCAAGTAAAAAAGTAGTGTATGTCCTATCTTTTCCTGCCCTTTCTTCTTTTAAAATGTAGCCTCTTTTTTGAATAGTCGTAATGGTAGGGGCATAGGTTGATGGTCTTCCTATTCCCATTTCTTCAAGTTTTTTCACCAAGCTTGCCTCTGTATATCTTGGTGGGTTGCGCGTGAAAGTTTCTCTAGATGATATATGATCGAGATTTAATTTTTGTCCCTCTTTAAGGGGAGGAAGCATTCCTTTTTTAAGTTCATCTTCTTCCTCTTCATCATCTGTTGATTCAATATACACCTTTAAGAATCCTTCAAATTTGATTACTTCTCCTTGGGCTACAAACCGTTCTTCACTCGTTGAAATATTTATTTTAGCAGTCGTCTTTTCAAGCTTAGCGTCTGCCATTTGGGATGCTATCGCTCTTTTCCAAATTAGATCATAAAGACGCTGAGCCGCACGATCACCATTAATTTCTGTTACGTTAAAATCCGTCGGTCTGATAGCTTCGTGAGCTTCTTGTGCCCCTTCAGACTTTACCTTAAATTTTCTAGTCTGTAGGTATTCGTTACCATAAGCACTCTTTATTTGAGTGGACGCACTTTTAATTGCGTCCTCAGACAGGTTGACGCTATCTGTTCGCATATAGGTGATCTTTCCTGATTCATATAGCTTTTGTGCAACAGACATGGTTTGTGATACTCCGAAGCTAAGTTTTCGAGCGGCTTCTTGTTGTAATGTGGATGTGGTAAAAGGAGCTGCTGGCGATTTTTTTGATGGTTTAACTTCAAGGCTTTTTATCTCGAACTCTCCTTTTTTACAATCCTCCAAAAATTGTCTGGTTTCTGCTTCTGTTGCGAATTTCTTAGGCAAATCAGCATATAGCTTTTTTCCACCACCCAAATCAAACTCTGCTTTAACTTTAAAAGAAGATTCTGGTTTAAATGCTTCTATTTCCCTTTCTCGTTCTACGACTAGTCTTACAGCGACAGATTGAACTCGACCAGCTGATAATCCAGTTTTTATTTTCTTCCACAGTATAGGAGATAGTTCAAAACCAACAAGTCTATCTAATATCCTTCTCGCTTGCTGAGCATTGACTAAATCAATATCAATGTCTCTAGGGTTTTCAATCGCTTTTTGGATAGCGGTTTTAGTAATTTCTCTAAAAACTATCCTTCTCGTGGTTTCATCTTTTAAATTAAGTGCTTCCTTAAGATGCCAGCTTATAGCTTCTCCTTCACGGTCATCATCACTGGCTAGATAAATTATTTCTGAACTCTTGACCAACTTCTTCAATTCCTTGATGACTTCTTTTTTGTCTTTTGAAATTTCATAAGTTGGTTGAAACCCATTAGATATGTCTATTGCCTCATTTCCTTTTGGCAGATCCCTAACATGCCCATAGCTTGATTTAACAGTAAAATCCTTCCCTAAATATCCTTCTATCGTTTTTGCCTTGGCAGGGGACTCGACGATCACCAAATTTTTTGACATAAGTGTGATTCTTTAATTTATTTCAAATCTAATAGGAATTTGATCGAAAATACAAATTTACTTGATATATTATGTCTCTATATGATTGCAACAATCTAAGAATCATCTATTTATACCGATTTTAAGTTTATGCTCAATTATGAAGTCTGAGATTAGGAGTTATGATGGCTTTAATTTCAAAGCGTTAAGGAGTTATCATAGTATTTGATAACTAGCGCATATAGGTAATTCGTTTTTTAAATAAGTTGTTTATTTTCTTGTGGGGTCAGTAAAGCAATTTGAAAACTAAACTTAGTTATTTGTTATTATTTACGTTTGCATACTTCGCATTTTCATTTTGTCGAGAGCCTATTTTCTAGCCTTAATTTTAACGTCAGATACAAACAGCTATTGGCACCTATTGATTTTTTACATTTGAAATTAATAATTCTTATTTGAGTATTATTCCTTAAAAAGTATCCTTTGTTGATCATTTAGGTCTTACATCCATATAAAACCGTATAGAAATGCTAAATTTGTAAAACTGACATGAAGATGCTCCGTAAATATTTTAGTAGTTAAGTTTATTGTTTTTTTGCTTCTGACCTACAAACTTTCTGTCTTCATGAGCTGATGTCGTATGCTAATTCTTTGGTATATGATTATTAACTGGATGAAATTTTGTAAAGATTAATTAAATTTACCTACGAAATTTTGATTTTTTATCAGTAATTATCTATTAGCAACCACCATTTAATTATCAAAGATATGAAGCGTCTGATTTTAATGAGGCATGCAGAGGCCGAGGAAGGAGGTCGATCAGTTACTGATAAGAATAGAAGTCTATCGCAAAAAGGTTTTGGTGATGCCGCTTACGCTGGACAGTATATTAGGAGTTTAGGGTTTGAGAACCTTCATATCTTCACGAGTTCAGCTACCAGAACCGTTCAAACGGCTCAATTGATAGCTGAACAATTGAAGTTGGATCAAAGCAGTATTAAAGTATCAGATGAACTATACAATCCTTCGGTTAGAAGTTTATTTGATTTTATAACAATGATATCAGAAAGTGTAGAAAGTGCTGTAATAATTAGCCACAATCCATCACTTATATATTTGGTTGAATATCTTGTTAATGATACTGTAGGCTCTTTTTATCCTGCAGATTTAAAATTTCTTAGCTTGGAGTTAAATCAATGGTCCGCCTTGTCAAAAGGCGGAGCGAGTATCGAGTACACGTTTTCGCCAATGTCCGAGAGGAACTAAATTTAAGTTAAATAGATAATCACTACAGTATAGGGTTTTTAAATTCACTAGGCACACATTAGTATCATGGAAAACATCATCGTTTCATCAAAACCAAAGGAAAAAATACCTCTTTTGCCTATAGAAAGACGTTCTAACTTGAGTGCAGAAGAATTTCAAAAAGAATATCTATCTAAAAATAAGCCTGTCATTATCAAAGACCTTTCCTCTAAATGGAGTGCAATTGAAAAATGGCAGCCTGATTTTTTAATTAAAAATTACGGAAACTTAGAAGTGCCAATTTACTCTGATAATTATAGTAATCCAGGAAGTAAATATATGTCGGCTGAGAAAGTCATGAAGTTTGGTGACTATCTCGAACTTATATGCAGTGAGCCAACGGATTTGCGCATGTTTTTATTCAACATTTTTAAACATGCCCCTGAGCTTTGTAATGATATTTCAGACCCTCAAATCATGAAAGGGTTTTTAATGAAGTATCCTATGATGTTTTTTGGTGGTGAAGGTAGTTCTGTACGTATGCATTACGATATTGATCTTTCTCATGTGTTTCATACTCAAATCTTTGGTGAAAAGAGGGTTGTATTATTTGACCAAGACCAGTCTGTTAATTTATATCATCATCCCTTTACGGTAAAAACTCATGTTGATGTAGATAATCCTGATTTCGATAAATATCCACTTTTAAGGAAAGTAACAGGATATGAAGCTACTTTGTATCCAGGTGAAACTGTATTCATGCCTTCCGCTTTTTGGCATTATATGCAGTATAAGACAGGAGGTTACGCCTTAAGTTTAAGAGCGAATGAATCCTATTTGAAAATGGCTAAAGGTCTTTGGAATATTTTAGTAGTATTTGAAATGGATAAACTATTCAATAAGATGCTAGGGCAAAAATGGCTGGACACAAAAGAAAATTGGGCGATAAATAGAGCCAATCAACGACTTAGGTGTTATAATTAAGAAATATCACATTTTATTCAATAATACAAGTGTAAAAACCAGACGATAGATCTGGTTTTTACAGATTTTGATAATAAAATCAGCTCCCCTTTCTAGATCGATCTTCCACAGCATGATCGATGGATTTAATTATGTCTTAATCTGATTCATTTAAATTTAATCATGTCTAAGGTGCTTATTTTTCTTGCTTAGATCTCTATTTTCATTATTATACCAGCGCCTTGCTATTTTTACGCCAATATGTTCATGGATTTATTTTTGTGAAACTTTCTAAAGCTGTAAAATTAAAATATTTTAAGTCAGCGATATCAAAACTAAGACCTAATATCTTTGTTGAAAATTAAAATTATCTGCTTGTTTACACCTCAAACTTCAAAGGAAGTATGATGGTTTAAGAATACAGAAGGTGCTATATATCAGCGTATAAGTTGGGTTTTCCGCGTGAAATAGAAAGTATGCACCAAGCTATGAAAGGTCGTCAAAACGTAACAAGATGTGCCTTTTCAAGGTGTGATCTATTTATGTAGTGATGCAGATGGGCACATTAATAATTCATATTATTGCATCGTAAAATATAGTTTTAGCTTAAATCCAAAAAGCACCCCTTCTCAGTTTTAAAATTATGTTCAAATTAAATTAGTCATAAAGTATGAAATCGAATCTTGCAGATATTAGAAAGGATTATTCTAATCAGATTTTATCAGAAAAGGATGCTCCTCAAAATCCTAATCTCTTATTGGAAAAGTGGATTGAAGAGGCTATTGCAGCTGAAGTAAACGAACCAAATGCGATGCAGCTTAGTACGATTTCAAATGGTAGGCCTAAAAATAGAGTGGTTTTATTAAAGGCCTTTAGGTCAGGTCAGGTTGTTTTTTATACGAATTATGAAAGTGATAAAGCCTCACAAATGAAGGTGATTCCTTATGTCGCAGTTACGTTTTTTTGGCCAGAGCTAGAGCGTCAAGTAAGGATTGAAGGAACTGTAGAAAAAGTCAGTAGTGAGGAAAGTGATGAATACTTTGCATCTCGCCCTAGAGGAAGTCAGATTGGCGCATGGGTATCACCTCAGAGCCAAGAGATCAACGAACGAGAAATATTAGACAATAGGCTTAGAGAAATAGAAGCCAAATTTAAAGATATAAAGGTTCAGCGCCCACCTCATTGGGGCGGGTATCAAGTAACCCCATACTATATGGAGTTTTGGCAAGGTCGGCCAAGTCGTCTTCACGATCGGTTAGCCTACAGCAAAGAAGATAGTGTTTGGAAGATGAAGCGGTTAGCTCCTTGATTCAATTGAATCAAGGTTTTTTATCGACAGCCCTTTCGAGTGATATTATTAATATAATCAGTCTCCCAAAATAGTGTTTACTGTTAGTATCTCTTAAATCACCTATTTGAAATATTATGAGTTGGAGATCAAATAGATAATCATTAATTTAAAAAATGGCATAAGAGTAAACTTAGCAAAATAAGATCTTTTGATGGATTGTCTTATAAATAGTAATACTCGTTGATTTTTATGAATAGACCCATCATTTCCTCATTTTATATTATTTCATTCTGCAAAAAGGGAGTAGTTAGGTATTGCTTAGAAAGTCCCAAGTACTGCAGATTCGAGGCGGCATAAGCTTCGCTTGTTTTAATCGATGGGAAAAATCATAAATTTCAAAAAGCTTATTTTAAGCTTTTAAATTTTTTTCAAATACCACTTACGATTCAAGGATCACAATTTACGATAATGCTTGGGGCTAAGCTACAAAATGTCGATCTCAGACATTTTTGTGCAAGCATTTTCGCTACTTTTGAATAAAAACTGTACACTCCAATAAATAAAGTGTAGACTGTATGATTTATTTGTCACCAACTTAGCTGTTTTTAAGCAGACGCTACTTAATAAGCTTTCGGATGTTATACAGCAATAGGCGCTTTAATACCTGGATGAGATTGGTAGTTTACAATTTCAAAATCCTCGTACCGATAATCAAAAATACTTTCAGGCTTCCTTTTAAGCTTGAGTTGAGGTAGGGGGTAGGGTTCTCTACTTAGCTGAAGCTTTGCCTGATCTAAATGATTGAGGTATAAATGCGTATCTCCACCTGTCCATACAAAGTCACCCACCTCCAAATCAGTTTGTTGTGCTATCATATGAATCAGTAAAGCATAAGAGGCGATGTTAAACGGTAAGCCTAAAAAGGTATCGCAGGAGCGCTGATACAATTGGCAGCTCAACTTTCCTTCCGCAACGTAAAATTGAAACAACGCATGACAGGGTGCAAGTGCCATTCGAGAAAGATCGCCAGCATTCCACGCGCTTACTATAATTCGTCTAGAGTCAGGGTCTTGGCGCAGTTGATTCATCACAGTTTGTAACTGGTCAATAGAATTACCATCACGATCTACCCAATTACGCCATTGTGCACCATAAATAGGTCCTAAATCCCCCTTTTCATCTGCCCACTCATCCCAAATACTTACTCCATTTTCTTTGAGATAATTGATATTGGTATCACCTTTTAAAAACCACAAAAGCTCATGGATTATTGAGCGAAGGTGTAGCTTCTTAGTGGTAACCAAAGGGAAGCCTTCTGATAAGTCAAAGCGCAGCTGCCTTCCAAATACCGATAGTGTACCCACCCCTGTGCGGTCATCTTTTTTAGTGCCATTAGTTAAAATGTCTTGTAGAAGATCGTGATATTGCTGCATGATTTTTTATGTTCTAATGTGTTTTTAAAATATGATCTGAAAACCATACCTTCAGGAGCCTACCCTCATGATTTAGTACGATTAATTCGCAGACTGTTACTTTCATTCAAAAATAGCAGATAATGTGGGGAAATTAAAAGCTGACCCTGTAGGATTTCAATTCCCTTTTTATGAAAAAGCCATTAGCCAAAGAAAGGACTACGCAACAACTAAGCCTTTCTAACTTACAATTATCCCCTTAAAATTTTTTCTTTACCCTTTATTGATTCAAAATAAGCATTTTGCAACGATAAATCTCACTTACGAAATAAACCTTCTTACCCCCTCATCCCAAGAAAAATTAAAAATAAAAAAATGTCCAAATCATGACAGTTGAGATGGCCCCAACAGGACCTGCAATGATAAAAAATATACCGCCTGCCCGAAAATCCTTCTGCTCAATTAGTCCAGTAGCGTAGGCGATAGCGTTAGATGGCGTGGAAACGGGGAGCAGTAGTGAACAAGAACAGCTAATAGCTACAATGATTGGTACAGCAATGTTGTATGGTTCGGGTAAAGAAATACTTAATGGTATCAAAATAGAGGATGCAGCCGTATTGCTCATCACATTGGAGAAGAGCACGCCGATCATCGCGAAAATCACCACCAAAGCAAAGATGGATAGGTTCAAGCCGTAAATGCTATCCATAACAATTTTTGCAAGACCTACCTCTACTAGTGCAATACCCATAGCCAGACCGCCAGCCACCAGCATGAGCGTATCCCAAGGTAAAGCACGCACCTGTTGTGAGTCTATTACCCTTGTTAAGGTAAGAAATAAGATGGGCACCCCCGATGTAGCTGCCACAGGTATGCCATGAAGCGGCTCAGTAAGCCAGAGACCTACCGTAACGATCAGCGTAAAAATGACCCACTTGCGCTTCCCCTTATTCTCATCTTCCTTCCCCGATGAGATTACACTCAAATCAATGTCTAGATGCTTGATATTATTTGTTCGAATCAAGAATGCAGCGAAAAGGTATACTAATAAGATTGCTAGAGGAAAGCCGATCATCATCCATTCTACAAAGGTGATTTGGATCCCTACCTCGCCAAGAGCACCTACCGCTATTGCATTGGGGGTGCTACCGATTATCGTACCAATACCGCCCACCGATGCCGCAGCAGGTATACCAATCATCAACGCTTTCGAGTAGGGACTCTCTTTTCCCAATGACCTTACCAATGGTATTACTGAAGAAATCATCATCGCTGTTGTGGCAGTATTGCTCATAATCATACTTGCGAGTGCAGTCATAAACATTAAGCCTAGCAATAGCCTATCTGCGCGAGAACCAAATCGCTTGATCGTAAAATTGAACAATGATCGATCTAACGATACCTGTTTCATCGCTTCAGCAAGAAAAAATCCACCCAAAAGCAACCAAATTACATTGCTAGTCCAAGTATCAATATATATATCTACTTCCTTATTTTCACTCAAAATAAAATCCGTACCGAAGCCAAACACTAGCATTCCAATCATAAATATGCCTACCGCAAAAGGTGGTATCGCCTCCGTTACCCACAGTCCGATCGCTAGTACGGTGAGTAAAAATACATAATTCACAGCCTCGCCATGACCTAACTGACTAAAAAAGTAGGTTACTGTAAGTGCAATGACAAGGTTGCCAATAAAAGTAGAGGTGTTGAATAACCAGTTTAAACGCAGTTTGCGATATATTTTTATGGCAGCGTCACGAGAATCATTGTAAAACATAGGATGATTGATTTGGATGGTTACTTTCTACTCGCAAATTATAAAACTATCACTTCACATTAAAAACCGCCTCAATATTTATTTGAAAAGTCATGTACAGATGCTTTCGGTCATTTAGCCGCTAATAGTTGTTTTTATTCATCATTTGGCTAAGGCAAGGATGTAAATTACACCATAAGAATAATGATGACACCTTTTATTTTTTTCTTATTAGAATTTGGGCGAGCCCCCGAGCCTCCCTTCAATGACTCTGAGAAGAATCATTTGTACTTCTTTGTTTTTCATTACCATTGCACAAAAGGATAGCTGCTCGGGGTCGGGCTGTTCGGGGGTTCGCTTCGCTACCGTGCCGAGCCTTTTGATAGACGAAAGTTTTTTCCAGTCTTCATTCATCACTCAAGGAGATACTTTCTTTCTATCTTACAAGCAAGGCTCGCCACCGGCTTCGCTTCGCTTGCCGCCCCTACCATCCCTCGCGCGCGAGCTAGCATAATGGTTTTGTCTGAGTGCTCTTCGCAAGCAAGGAGAATTGGGAATTGAGTGCCTTCTACTGTGCTGCATTTTTGTTTTATTGAGGCTTTATATTGTTTATGTTAAACTCGATTACCCAATACACGATCATAAGACCCCGATGGAATGCTATATCTCTAATAATCTTTAGGCTGGGATAATGATTTTTTTCATGATTTATCATGATTCATTTTGACAGTGCTGTGGCGAAGCATGGTCGTAGGTCTGAAAAAGGATGAAGATATCAATCAGAGTCCTTCATTGGAGATCAATTTAGCCTTTATAAATTAATGAGATTACGGTAGAGTTTTCATTTTTTGAATTGAACTAATTGATATTGTGAATGAAAGCGCTTTTTATAAGTACCTTAACTTTAAAATGATATGCTGAAAATCCCATTTAAACCATAGTATTAATATTTTTTTAAATATAGTCTTGTACTTGGCAATTCATTATTTCGATTATAATATTACATCACTAATGATGTATAATATATTTTAAAATATCTATCCAAAATATTTTAAAATATATTTGGAAATGGGGGGGGATTTTTTAGATTTAGACATTCAAAGAGCTAGATAAGGGCCTGTCTGGTGATTTGAATTCATGCTTGGCCAAGCTTGCTTGATGTTTTATGTTAAATCTTTAAATTCGATATTATCTTTTTTAATTCAACTAAATAGTGATCAAATGAAAAAAAATATGTTAAATTATAAAAAATTAGTCACCACTTGTTTGTTTTTGTTTTTCGGACTAATTATGTTATGGACATCTTCTCTTGCAGCAAGTTGTCCAAATGGTTGCGTAGATAATGGAAGTGGCTGTTATTGCAATTTTTGGTTCCCTACTTATGATGAATTTGATTGGGGAGATGCCACATCTTTACAATAGAGATATTCTTTAAATAAGTTTTACATATTGAAAAGCAGGAGTTATGGCTCCTTCTTCTTTAAATAACATCAGCAAAAATGAAGTATTTTAGTTATGTCCTAACTCTTTTAGTCTTACTGTCATGTGATGATGAGGCAGTTAAAACGGTAGAGTTTAATGTAAACGACTTAAAACATGAAGACTATAGTAAAAATATAATTGATCTTAGTACTGATTCAATTATGTCCTATCCATACCCCTTTATCCATGGAGAATATCTCCTTCTTTGTGATATGCGTAAAGGCTTAGATGGCAAAGCAATCCATATATTTGACACAAAAAGTTTAAAATATATGGCTAGTACAGCCTCAATGGGTGAAGATCCAGGAAAAATTATGAGAATTGGTGAAGTTGCCTTAAGCGATAATAGCTCAATATTCTGGGTGCCCGATTTTGCTAAATTAAAACTATTTAAATTCAACATCGATTCCGCTATTAATAATAGTGAATACCTACCTGATGAAAATATCAAGTTTAATAATGAAAAATTCTTGTCTAGACTTAAAGTTTTAAATGAAAGCAAAGCTTACGGAACAGGCATTCAAGTATTGAGTCAAAATGAATTTCGAGCTTCTTTAGGGCTTTGGGATTTTCAAACGAACGCAGTTGAATTTATAGACAATGAACACCCTAAATTAGAAAACCAAAAAGTAAACGCGCTTTTTGATTATTCATATAGCAATAACTTAATGGCCCTAGCCTATACAAATTGCAACTTAATGACAGTTTTTGATGATGATGCGAATATATTGTTCCATTTAACTCACAAATACGAACCTATCTTTGATAATAAACAAAAGAAAAAATTTTTTGGACATGTTGAGTTTAGCGATGATCTGATTTTTGCCACCTATCTAGGTGAAGATAAAATGTATTTAAATGAATTTAAAAGACCCGTTTCTAGAATGGCTGAGAAGATTTTAGTTTTTGACCTCAAAGGGAGTTTGGTGAAAGTTATTGATTTGAAGGAAGGGATACAAGCCTTTACTGTTGATGCTAAGAATAATCGAATTTTTTGTTTTTTTCCTAATCGTGAGGCACCCATTGGATATATTAACCTGTAATTATAAAAAACATGAAAACGCTTATTTACGCATTGCTGGTTCTTCAGATTTTTAATCTTAATTCATGCGTACAAAATGAGAATAACTTGGAGGGTGAAGAAGGGTTCAATAAGCAACAAATCTTTTATTCCTCAAATTTGTTAATATTAAAAGATAATAAATTAGTAAAAACTTCGAAATCTGATTGGTCTAATTCATCAAAACTAATCTCGATAGTGGATGGTGTCTGCATGAAATGTGTTGTAAATGATTTAAATTTTATGGATTCAGTTTTTATAGCTTTAACTAGAAACAGTGATGTTGATGTTATACATGTCTTAAATGTTTTATCTAAAGATTCCTTGAATTTTAGAACTCAGTTTGAACCACACTTGGATGTTAAAGGCAAAGTATTTTGGGATAGTTCCTATAATTTTGAAAGTCAAAACAATATATTAGTTGCGGATAAAAATAGGCGGGTATTTTTAGTTGATTCGAATGATTATGTAAAAATTATTGGCAATCCTGTTTTCGATCAAGATATAAACATCGCTTATCAAAAACTTTTAAATGAACTCAATTAGTTTTTAGAGCTGTATATTGGCACACATATCTTTTTTGGTGTAAACCTAAGGAATAGATAAATTCATCAATGGAAGCTTCATAGAGTTTTTGAGCGCTTTCCTATAGATCGGCTATGCAGAGGGCAGCTAGCCAAAATCAAATGGATCGAAGGGTATATACGCCGTAAATTCGATCAAATATATGATCACCTTAAAATGATGGTTCCATAATTGGTGTTACTTGTTGTGCTACTAAAAGCCAAATGGACAATATGATGTTTTAATTGCTTAAATTTGGTGTTAGAAAAGTTTTATCATCATGTTTGATCATTGATTCTACTAAAGGAATGTTACCAGAATTAACATGCGATATGAAAGATGCAGGCCTACGGCTCATTTTTCATCCATAAGATCAGAAATAAGATGAAAGTAGTTAATCCAAGAATGTAAACCGCTACCAAATTAGTAGATGGAGTCTTCTTAGGACGAAATAGAAATTTACAAGCAAGGTAGCGGTCGCAATACAAAGAAAATGAAGGCTATAGCAGCGGGTGATCTTACTGATGAGGCAAAAGGAGATTATAGTATATTGATAATAGATAGTTTTAGGTCCTCGTTATTACAATCATTATTAAGAGGTTACATCGATAAAAGGAAGTAAAAGTAACTACAGATAAATATAGAGGATTTTAACCTATGCATCATTAGCATCCTATATCTGTAGTTTAAACCCTAATCTTGCCTTTGTTTATGGTTTTCGGATATTGACTGTTTCCAATTGAACGGATTGATTAAATCATATCAAAAAAACTTTCTTTTGTAACTCATTATAATTCAATTGATAAGTAGAATTTACTAGAGTTGATTTGATTTTTTTTAGTATAACCCATTGCGGAATCAAAAAATGCTTCTACTTTTGCACTCCCATTCGACGAGAACGGGACAATGATTTGAAAAAGCGGTATGACTTAAATGCATGAAAAACATAAAAAAGCATTTTGCTAATTATGTTTTGCTGCCTATTATTTGGGAGCCTAATAATGAGTAAAAAATTTCAAAATTTTTCTCAAAGTTTATTAGGATGTTAAAAAATAAAAGTTGTACATTTGCA
>JAFIEW010000063.1 GCA_020832375.1 Cyclobacteriaceae bacterium | reverse complement strand
TTTTAACATGACTTTAAGGGTTAAAAACGGTCAACGTATTTCAGGGAATGACATAGTGGCTGACGCACGCTTATGAGTACTTGTTAAATTGAGTGTTAACGGATTCATGAAGCACGAGCTTCAAGCTCGCGCAAGCGGAGATTATGGACTAGGGACTAATTCCTGTTTCCTAATTCCTACGATATTATTCTAAAACACTGTTTCTAAATGATTAGTGACTTTCATTAAAATGACTTAAAAAAATATAACGATTGGATGATATGCTACAAGCTAGCCGTTCATTTCATTTTTATAAATTGGTCGCTTGCCTGATGGTTGAGGAAGAATATCTTTTACTGCTTTAATCTTAAATGAGGCTTTATCTCCCAAAATAGGTAATAAACCTGAAGCAAGTTCATCTTTTAATTTCTGTGACAAATCCTCTTGTCTTCCCTTTATTCGTAATTCATACTCTTTCTCCGTTAGCTGAGCGAATTGATATTGAAAAACTTTCTCTTGCCTTGATAAAGGCTTGTAAATATATGGACCTAAGATGAGCGGACTAATTGGTTTCCCTGAAGTGGAGAAAATCTGCTCTGCTACCCTTCCTTCAATAGATCGAATCGTTTTTAACATACCATCTTCATACTCACCTGCAACAGCTAAATCACCTGTATCATAACGTACAATAGGTACTAAATCATTATGAATATCGGTTACCAGTACTTTTCCTTTTTCGCCGGTAGCAACTGGCAAGTTTGACATTGGATCAACTACCTCAGTGATGATGCCATAATGATTACAGCGATATTCTCCGCCATATTCCATTTGTTGACAAATCAACCCTACCTCCTCATTACTATATCTATCTATAAAACGACACTCAAATACTTGATAAATAAAGTCTCGCTTTTCCTGCTCCAAAGGCTCAGAAACACTAATGATAGCTTTAATTTTTAAATCATTTGTATAAGCTGGGTTTTCACTTAAAAAAATAGCTAAAGCATATATTACCGAAGGGTATCCACTTAACACTTCAATTTTTTTTTCTTGGAGGTAAATTGCGAATTTTTTTAAGTTTTCTACCGAGGTATCATGTGGGATAAAGATATGCTCGTTGCGTAAAAACTTTTCCCAAGCTGATTTATTTTTAGCTCGAATTAAGACAAAAGGATCACCCAATTGATAGCCAGCAAGCTCATTGAAGTACTTAAAAGTTGCTGTACGTACAAAGTTTCTTGATTTTGAATAAGGAACACGCAAAGGTTCGCCATAAGACCCACCAGTGTAAGCCCAAGAAGTTACTTTTGATGGGTCTACTTTTTCTGTCCATACTTTGATATCCGCTTTTGTTTGGACAGGGTTATCTGTCAATATTTGAGGTAAACCCCAAGTTTTAGCGTAAGAGGCAAATTGATCCTTTTTAGAGGATAAATCAGCTGACAGAGCTCGATTCAATTCTTTTGCTCTTCTAAATAATGGAAAACCATAGATAAGGTCAAAGCTATAATAAACTGCCGATGTGATTATTTTTTTTATCAATCTTTCTTAAAAGTTATTTTAAATTGAGTCTACCCAGTAATTCCAATTCATTGACAACACTATTATAAACTACTTCAGAATCTCCTTTTGACTTTGTCAACTTAATTGCATTTTCTTTTAAACTATACAATTTTGACCTATCTTTTAAAAGTGATTCGATATTGATTACAACTGACAGATAATCCCCTGGAGCATTATGAAATCCTACTTGGTTTTCTATAATTATATCTTTCATTTCGCTTTCAAGTGAGTTTAAAATTGGAATTCCACAACTAAGCAAATCAAATAGTTTGTAAGTAACTGACTGCGTCGCTCCTTTAGTATGCTGCGTAAAACCCAAATCAGCAAAAGCATACTCTTTAAGTAATTGATCTTTGGGTAGTCTACCCAAGTATTTAAAATTTTTTAATTTCTTGGCTGCATTCTCAACTAACCGCTGTTGCGTTCCTGCGCCACAAAATACAAATTGCACCTTGTTATCAAACCTTAATTCACACTCTTCAGCGACCTTAATCATAGTAGGTATATCATAGGAAATACCAAAACTACCTGCATAAATTATTCTTATAGCTTCATTCTTTCGATCTTCCTGTCCCCTATACATCTCCATTAAGCTTTGCATTTCGGAAAATTTCCTAGCTGGATAATAACAGGCAACTCGATTGTGTTGATGATAATTTCTAGACCAATCTAAATATTGCTGTGATATACTATGAATTCTACTTGCTTGATTAAATATTTTCTTTGCCTTGTTTCTCATTCCACTTAAAATAAAAGACTGGATAAAAACAGGAAAGCTATTAAGTTTGCTGATAAAAACTTCAGGCCAAGGATCAATGATATCCACCACAAAAGGAATATTATTCTCAGTACACCAATCAGCCACTTTATACACCATGCCGATTGGGGGATATGAAATCAAAACAACATCAGGCTTTGCCGCTTTTTTTAAATAATTTATGAGCGTGCGAGCAAAAAAAGCATGCTCTAAAATTCGTTTAATACCAACATTTTTTTTGTATGAAGCTGATTTAAGAAAAACAAGCTCATAATTCGGGCTTATCTTTTCTATGGTTGTAGTATTAAACCTTTGAGATTTTGTATTATGTTTAAATGTACTTGTTATGAATTTAACATCATGACCTCTATCAGCTGCAAATTCAGCTATAGTTTGAAATCGCGAAGATTTTGCGTGATCAAAAGGGGTTTGCTCATATTTTGAAATAAACCATATTTTCATACTGTACTATTGATTTCGTTTTATCCAGGCCTGATAAATTTCTTCAAAGGTCTGCTGAAGTGACTTGGTAATGTCCCAATTAGGATAATGAACCTTCATTTTCCTCAAATCACTATAATAGCAGATATGATCTCCAATGCGATTGGTTTCATTATATTTGTACTTCATGGGCTTACCACTGATCTTGCTGATGATATCAAAAGCCTCTAAAATACTGCAGGTATTTTCTTTGCCGCCACCCAGATTATAGACCTCTGCTACTCTCGGCGAATTAATGAACTCTTCGATGAATCGAGCTACATCATAAGAATGAATATTATCGCGAACCTGCTTCCCCTTATAACCAAAAATGGTATACTCTTTTTCTTCTAAGTTACATTTTACTAAATAACTCAAAAAACCATGAAGCTCAACGCCTGAATGGCTGGGACCTGTTAAACAGCCACCTCTCAATACACAGCTCGGCATATCAAAATAACGACCATACTCCTGTACTGATATGTCTGCAGATACTTTGGAAGCACCGAAAAGGGAATGCTTACACTGATCAATTCGAAAGGTTTCAGGAATACCATGTTCATAGGTTGGGTCATCATAATCCCATCGGGTTTCCAACTCCTTCATTTTGATCTCATTGGGTGCATCACCATATACTTTATTGGTGGAGAGATGAACGAATGGTACATCGGTGCTATATTGTCTAGTAGCTTCAAGTAAATTAAAGGTACCCACAGCATTGGTATCAAAATCATCGAAGGGAATAGCAGCCGCTCGATCATGAGATGGCTGTGCTGCAGTATGCACAATCGCATCAGGCTTTACTTCCTTTATTAAGGCGATGACTCCCGCTCTATCACGAATATCTAGCTCATGATGAATAAAATGAGGCAATTCTTTCGCTAATCTACTTTGATTCCAACGAGTATCGCCGTTCTCACCAAAAAAAACTGCACGTTGATTATTATCCACTCCATGAATTTCCCATCCTATTTTCGAAAAATGAGTACATACTTCTGAACCAATTAAACCGGAAGAGCCGGTTACCAATAATTTTTTCATGATTTGTTATTTATCTGCATACTGTTTACACAATTCTAAATATTTTCTAGCACGCTCTTGTGCTGAATCAAATTTCTTAAGTTCTCGATGACCAGCAGCAATTAGATCTTGTTGTAGACCCTGATCACTAATTAATTTTTGAATTTCTTGCGCTGCCGATGCTGCATTTTTAGGCTCAAAATAAAGAGCAGCCTCCCCACAGATGGATCTTGCAAAGCCAAGGTCTGTGGTCACAATTGGTTTCTGCATCTTCATGGCCTCAGGATAAGAAGCGGAAAAACATTCCGCTAAAGTAGGCAGGAATAAAGCATCGCATGCTGCATACAAAGCAGGACAGTCTTTGGGTGCCACCGGACCGACATTGATCAATCGGCAATCCTCGGGGAAATACTTTTTGAAAATTTCAAGCTGTAAGGTCAAAACAAACTCAACATTTACAAGACCTATGCGATCTAATTCCGCTAATACCTTTGGGATCAGATCTAAATTCTTGTGCGGATAAAAAGCGCTAATAGATAGCAATCGAAAAACTCCATTTTCTTTCTTTTCCAAAAGCTTGGAAGCTTCAAATGCCTGATCAAAAAATCCATTATGAGTATTAGTGACGGTATGCACCTTTTCGGTATTGAAAGCTTTTCGTACCCTTTGATTCACATCCTCTGTTTGAGCCAAAAAGGCCGTAGCATCTCTTCTAAAAAGATAAAAATGTACCTGCTTCTTCAACCACCATTTCATCTTTTTTACAAAAGACCAAGCTTGTATATAGGGGGATTCCGGATAAATATAAAGCGGTAGGTTGAAGCCCATCAATTGCGGGCATTGGGAATGGTAATAGCTAGGACCAGAGGTGCAGATCATCACATCCGGCTGTATTTGTGCTTCTATCGGGGCAAGCGTCTTTTGAACCAGATTCATTTTACCCATCCCCATCTCACCAAAATCAAAATGATAAAAAGTAAAATTTTTAGGAAAATCAGATGTGAGCACACTTTTTGCTGTTCCTGGACCTAACCACACATGGTATTCATACTCAGAGAAATGGATGCATTCATAAATAAAAGAAACCGCCACCTGTACACCTCCTCCAAAACGTTGGATGCTATTGTTGATGATGATTTTCAAAGCTCTTGCGTAATGAACTGATAAAATTTCTCTGCGATCTTACTCGCTTCAAATTGCTTCATTTTTTCTTGAGCCGCTTTCCCAAAACGGATTCTTAAAGCTTCATCTTCCATGAGCCATCTAAGCTTTTTAATGTATTGTTCCTCCTCACCCAAGGGCACTAAAAAGCCATTGATGCCATCATCAATGATATCAGAAGGCCCTGCTACACAATCATAAGCGATACAAGCACAACCGGCAGCCATCGCCTCACCCAAAGCATTCGGAAATCCCTCGGAAGATGAGGCGAATGCAAAAATAGCCGCTTCTTGGAAATGTATAGCTACATTTTGCTGCTCACCCATTAAATTTACTGTATTACCGAGCTGCAATTCTTCTACGAGCTGTTGATAATCTTCTAATAGATTTAAATTCTTAGCATTTCCCCCTACAATTTTCATTGACCAAGAAAGTGCATCAACTTGATGGAAAGCCTTAATTAAAAAATCTACATTTTTGGTCTTGATTAAGCGGCCAACTGTTAGTACTATTTTAGATTTATCCTCAGGATTACCAAGCATGGGTGGAATTGGATTTCCAATAATTTTTCGATTATCATTCCAATTCTTTTTTCTCGCAATGAGTTCAGCCTTTTCTGTTTGAGCGATAAATCCGGTGGCGGTACGATACAAAATTTCTCGCAATGCATTCTGAACAATGCCTAAATTTTTGTTCGGTTGTGATCGATCCGCTATATAAACAGGAATTCGACTACCCAATAGTGCGATGAGTACTAAATTATTCCACAGTTCACCGAAGCTCAAAATCGTATCAGGCTGAATACTTTTTACTGTCGATCGAATAAATCCTATTGTTTTAAAAGTATGAAGTGTTCGTTTTTGGTTGTCAAATTCCCAAGCAGGGCGATGGATGACTATGCTCTCATCAATAGATTGAAGGGTCTCCCGCTTTCGACCAATCAATATACAATGTAGCTCAACTTGGGATTTGGCTGCAAAGTGATTCAATAAAATGGCCATGACTCGCTCCATACCGCCTATTCCTAAAGAATGGATGATACATGCTATTTTATAAATCCTCATTTAAAAAATTATTGTCTTTTTCCCCAATAATTAGACAATTCACCTGAGCTCATAAAGATAACATCAGGATATTTTTTTTTCACTGCTTTAATCATTAAATCTAAACCGTCTAAGCCTTTATCCCTATTTTCAAGACTTACTCGACTAGTAAAGTTACTTCTGTGCGATGCCAATACTGCTGGTTTGTTCCAACGAAAAGCACTATCAATCTGTCTCATAGCTGTGATAATTGCGTTTTTTGCCCCAAATTTATTGGGCTCAAAGGTTACATTTCTAGAATATGAAAATAAACCTAGTGAATCTCTTTTGCCCATCACATAATTTCGATATGAATTTACTCCACCCGACCCGTCTGGAGCATATCGAACCCCACTTTCAACAATTGAATGTACACCAAGCTGATTTAAAATAGGCTTAAAATCAGTGTGGAATACACCATTTTGGGGACAAAAAACTGTAGCTTGATAGCCGAAAATACGATTAAAATGAGTCAGCGCAGATTTGATAACTTCATTTAAATATTCTTTCTGCTTATGGTTATCAAAATAAAACCCAGGACGAAAGCTTTTATACTTAGCCAAATCCGACTTTAACTTAGGATGGTAGAAGTTTTCTAGGAGTGCACTTTTAACTTTCTCATTACCTGATTGAAAGGCTTCCAATAAGCAATGAGTTGCCACATGTTCCCTACCATGGGATTGTGGTACAAAAATACCTGAAGCTATCCCCTTTCTATATTGTTCCAAAAGTGATGTCTCACCAATTTTCATTAAATAATCATCGAAATATATTGGTGATATTTCGCCAGCCAATAATTTATCTACATCAATATTGGCAATATTAACAAAAGGAGTCAATCGGAAAGGCTTCCCTTCGGCATCAAGATGAGAATTAAGAACATCAAAAAGTGATTTTAAGTCATCGGCGGTTTCTAGACCATCAAAATTAGATGCTGATTTAGATGATATAGCACCCATCTTGATAAGGCCTTCTTTGTGTTGAAGAGAACTCAGATAGTGGCTACCAAAATCATCCACCTCCAAAACAATTACCTTTTGATTTAAAGTAACACCTGGAATGTTTTTAAATTCTTGCCAAATTTTCTGAGCAATTTTTTTAAGCATATAGTTGAGGAATAAAAACTGGGGTATTAGTTTTCTTTGTTAAATAGTGATCGTACTGCTTTTGATGTTTAGCTTGAATAGCTCTAACACTTTTTGTATCGAGTTTAAGACATTCTGCTAATTGAAAAGTGTTTTCTATTACTTCTCCAATTTTTAACATAATTTCATAAAACATCGGTGATCTAAAGTTTAAATATGGTAACCAGAATAAACTACAACCCCGATTGATAAATTCTATTCCTGCTGTTGAATTGATACAAAGAGCAATAGAGTCTTTAAAAGAGAGTTCTCCAATAGAGTACTGGGTAATAGAAACCCATCCTTTATCTGAAAGAATGGTTCTTTGCTGCTCAGTAAGTTGTAAAGCCGGATGCTCTCTATAAAGAAGCGGCCTTTCTTCTACAATACACTCATCAATTGCTTTAATAAACTGATCATTTACATTCTTTTTACTCGTAAGTAGTAATACAATAGCGTTTATATATTCTAATGTTACCGAAAAGTTATTGCTTTTACTTTGATCTAATAAATAAATTTTATTGCGGGATATTTTAAACTGAAGCAATTGATCAAAACTCCATTGATCTCGAACAATAAAGAAATCAGCTATGGGAAACTTATCAACTAAAGCTAAATCAATTTCCGCAACGCGATCTTCAGCTCTTAACTTTGTTATCATTGGCCTGGGTGCAACCAAAGTCATGGGTATTTGGTGTTCTTTCGCAATTTTACCGACCATCCTTAAAGGAGGGTAACAAGGCCCTGCTGAAAAGTAAATGCCTCTTGGAGGACATTCATCAAATGCGTTTTTTAATGCTTGATGTTTTAAAAGCATAACCCAAAAATCAAGGATCGAAAAGCTTTTAACCCACTTTTTTACGAGACTATCTCGTTTAATATTCCTTAGCAGTTGAATTAACCGATAGGCCCTTTTAAAGGAGTGGTGGAAATCTGTCCATTTTATAAAACAGGCAAAATTGATAAAGGATTCATTGCCTTGTACATCGACATCTTTATAAAAAGAATGTGAAGAAAATGATTTTTCACGTTCACTATAATGATTTATAATAGACCCATAACGGTGTTTTTTACTGCTGCTCCCAACAAAAAATAAGACTTTTTTTTCCAAATTAATAGTAGCATTTTTACTTTTTAGACTACTATAAACCATTTTAAAAAGTATGGTCAAGGAGCGTTTAAATGCAGACAAATAATGTAAATACCCAAGCTTAAATTTTTTAGGATTTTGATTTTTAAAATACGCTAATGGTAAATTTTCTAATTCATCGTACCTAATTTCTTTTAATACAAAAAGCCAGATAAACTCCTGATCAGCTTGATTTTTAATTTCATGGACTAATTGACCAAGGTCATCTTCTAAATTATTAAGAGCATTAAGTAATTGTTCTTGATTTTCAGCTAAACTCATCGGTTCAAATCTTTGTGGAATAATTCCATCCAGTCCTGACCTACTTTCTCAATAGTAAATCTTTCCGCATTCATAAGTGCACTTTTACTGTTGGTTTCCAATAAATCTTTGCTTTTAGCCAATTCGATCAATTGGCAAGCAAAGCTTTCTACTTTAAAGGGTTCTATCAAATAACCTGTCTTACCATGATCAATCAACTCTTTCACCAATCGATAGCTTTCAAACACAATTGGAACCGCTCCGAAGCTCTGCGCTTCAACCAATACATTAGGAAAACCTTCTTTTTCGGAAGTCATGAGAAAAATGGAAGCCCTTTGATAGTAATCATCTGGAACTTGACGGCCTAAAACCTGAACTCTTTCAATTTTTTCATCCACTATCTGTTGCTGCAACTCTTTGAGATAAGTACCACTTCCTACGATTTCAAATTTCCAATCGGGTAACTCATTCAATACTTTTTTCCATATAGGCAATAAAAGATCTGAACGTTTGTGAGGAATGCTAATACCCCCAACATACAAAACTAACTTCTCCTTTCTTGATAACTCATGATCCACTTTAGGAATAGAATTAGGAATCACTTCACATCGATCGTGGTATTGTGTTGCTACAAAGTATTCCAGCTCTTCAAAATGAGCGTTACCTAACAATATAAATTTATCATGGCATTTAAAAATACTGTGTAGCTCGCGCTTGTGCTTGATAATATGCTGCCACTTTAAGAGGTAAGCGATAGCTTGATTTTTCAGAAAAAAATGAGTAGCCTTAGGAAATGTCCGATCGATAATTTCCTGAATATTATCAATATACTTGAATAAGGAACTTCTTAAACACCCATATAACTTAAAACCATGAGCCCTTTTTAGCTTTGCTAATTCAAAACGCAACTTTGCCAAATAAGGAACTTGATTGATCACCACCTCAGGCTGAATATTACCTATCAAACGACTTAATTCAAGCAAATTCTTTTGGTTCTGATCCGAGCCAGATGCTTTCATACTATGGGAGAAACCAGGATACTCCATAGTGTGTCCTTTTTGAGCCAAAGAAATGGTATGAACCTCTAATCCTGATTGATGAAAAAATGTGGCTAACTTAAAAGTAGTCATTTGCACCCCTCCACTATTTGGATTTAAAGGTTGTGACATGACCATTATAATTTTCATAGAATATTAATTTAGGCTAGGTTATTTTATTATTTACTATTTCCACCATCCACCCTTGTGGATTGAACTTTCCTTCGTGCCAGTTCAACTCTCGGTCCCAATAGCCGGGACATTTGCTAGAACCTTTTGTTCCAAAACCATAGCTTACCTCAACAATTAGTGGTTTTAACTTAGAATCATAAATAAAATCAAATGCAGCACAATTTGCATTTAAATTAGAACTTGCTGTAAAGGCAATTTGAATTACATCTTGATGCTTTGATAAATCATATTCAAACACACCACTTCCTGATGCACGAAAATCGCCATCGCGTACAAGACGTTTTAATCCAAAGGCTTTATTTCCAATTACAATAATTCTGAGATCAAATTCATTTTTAGGAATAAAGTCTTGGAAATAAACATAATGATACTCTTTACCTAAGGCCTTGGCGAAAGGCGGTGCTTGAAAAAAGCGTAGCAAACCTTTGATTGGTTCATGAATGCTTGCTTTCCCTTTTCGAAATTTATACCACCGCTCTTTCAAACTGTCCCAAGCATTATAATTGCTAAACCCTGAGCCAAAGGCTTTTTTAATAATTTGAATTGCTTGCTTTTGGGTATATACTAATTTAACATTAGAAGAACCTGCCCCCCCTCTTAGTTTGAATACCTTAGGATAGGTAGTTGACTTTGCCCAAGACAATGCAGTCTCTTTTTCATAAAATGCATAAGTTGGAACAAAAGGTAAACCCAACCGCTCAAACAGATACTTTTGTCCCAACTTATCATCAAAATGCCATGCCGTATTGAAATTGGGGAATACTTGAAGGCCGGTATGCTCGAGCGCAAATAGAATCTGCTTAGCAATAGCCAAGTCTTTGGGATTTTGTTGCCCATGATGCCACATCAAAGCTTGACAGCCTCTCAATTGATCAATAAGGTCATCTGCATAGCAATCCACCAATTTAAAGGGAATTTGCTTCTCAGCGCAATAGGCGATCCAATGGGGATGAAAACCGGTTTTACTATTATGGATTGCGATTTTCATACTTGCAAGATCTTTTCTAACAATTGAGCTGAATGAATAAATTGTAAATTGGGCCATGTTTTCATAGCTTTCATTAAAAATTCATCCAAGAGCTTTAGGTTTTGATCTCTATTTTGAATGGAAAGATGACTTGCGAAGTTTGCTCGATGCATGGAAACAATGGCGGGCTTATTATACTTAAAAGAGAAGTCAACTTCTTTTAAAGCATTGCTAACCCAATCTTTAGAAATATCTTGAAATGGCTCAAAATTCACATTACGTTGGGTATAAAACTGCCCGTTTTTATTTTGTCTCCCAGTATAATTTCTCTGAAAACTCCGCTTTCCTGTGTTTTTTAAATTGGGAACTCCACGTCCTCGCTGGCCTTGTATTCCCACAATTCCTTTTTTTCTGAGATAGATTTCTAACTCATTAGGCCATACATAATTACACGCAATGAAAGTTTTGGAAGGAAACCCAAAAGTTTCTTCAAAAAAATTCAACCCAACCTCAGCCCGAGATATAACGAAATCTAAATCAGCCTGACTCTCTACCCAATAAGTAGCTAGATAATTTGTCTGATGGGTAGATGATGTTTTAGTTTTAAGACCATAAAAACCTGCATCAAAAGCTATTCCAGTTTCCGCATGCCCCATTCTTAAATCTCGTAGCCATAAGGGAACTTGCACATGCTCCATACCATGGAATTGTGGAAAAAATAACTGATTAACAATAGCCTCTTTCCAAAGGGGGCGATTATCTTCCTGATAATATAGCTGATAACTATCCCACAAGTCGATTGAGTGGTAATGCTCAAAATTTGATAATTGTATTTTTTTAAAATCAGGATTAGATAAGATCATATTAGTGGTAATGACTGGAGAGCTTCCATTCCGATCTTTGTGTTTTAAAAGGACATTACACAACAATTGTATGTCGTCTCCTTTTTCTAATGCATCTAATGTATTGTATCGAGATCGATCTACCCGAATATTTTTGGCAATTAAAAAATCATAGACTTGCTTGGAAGGCATTCTGATAGCACCCCAATCATCGGATTCGAAAACAATCAGTTTTTCAGATGTATGATATCCTAAAGTCCTTGATCGTAAATCTAAAAAATGCCTAATAAAGTTCATTCTATTTTTAATTGAATTTCATACTTTGCCTTATAAGGTACACGAATGATTCCCCAATCATCAGATTTAATGAATAAAATTTTCCTATTCGTTAACCAACCTAAATTATTTTAGAGGTAGTCATTGATCACTAATCTTTTACTTTCCAATTATCCAACCTAAAAATTCTCTAATTGATACATTTAAATCATCACCAAACTGTGTGAGGATGGGTAAACTTACCATGAAAATACTGAGCGTATAAAATAATTTTGAAAGCTTATACACTAAAAACGGCATTAACAATCCAAAAGCGAATAAATATCCAATTTTATGGATGCTTTGAATCTTTTTACCAAGAGTTTGTAATCCTCCCCTTCTAATAAAAATTAGGATAGCCAAAGAAACAAAAACAGACCCAATGGTATAAGAGCGGTTGTGCACTGCAAAAAGGAAGGACATGTATTCCGCAAAACCGATCGTTCCTACCCCTATTAAAAAGAGTTTTTTTTCTAAATTGGAAAAATAGTTACTTGATACCCTTGTAATGAAAAACAAAATAATCAAAGTGTGAACGGCATAACGCTGTATGCCTCCTTTTTGCAATTGCTTATACCATGTTTTATCAGCTAGATATTCTTGCTGTCTTGCCGCTCTTTCTTCATCTTCAGGGTCGCGATAATAACTACCTGCTTTACTTTCAGCTAACTCATTGGTTTTGCTCAATCTTTCTATAATGGCTAGTGAATCTAAGCTGATGACAAACGAACTACAATAAAAAATAAAGACAAAGAGTGGCCGAATAGGAAACAATAGAATAATCCAAGTTGGAATTGCCATTGCAAAATATCCGATATGGATAAAAGGCGGGACGAATAGTAAAAAAAGATATTTAACTTTTTTAGTGTCTAAATAAGAAAAAGCGGCATAAACCAACACCCACATACCGGTCCAAGTACGCACAGTACCTATGCCATCTATATGTACCCAAATAAGCAGTAAAACAGTAAATGGTATGACTAATATCCATTTTTCATTCCGTTTTGATAATTTTAATAAACGTATGATAGTTCCCGAAAAAAAATAAGCATACACAAAGCTGACAAAAACATAAAAATATTGGGGAATGCCAAAAACACTTCCAACCAAAAAGGAAAGAAAATGAATGTATACATCATCATTGGTTTCTCTTTGAGGCGAAAATCGGAGAATATCCCATAATTGGCTCAACCACAATCCAAGATTACCATGGGTATAGTTTTCAAATACTCTACCCACATGTCTCGAAGCATCTGATCCTTCATTCACATTGATGGTAAAACCATAAATGGTAATGAAAATGATTATTGAGCCTCTCAAATAAGCATAATCCTTCGTTCTCCAAGAAAGAAAAAACGCTAGCAAGGGTGAGAAGAGCGCTAGTAAGAAATTATAGGAGATTTTTTGAGCTGTCATTACTTTTGTGTCAGCTTTCTTTTGAATGCTCTTAGCTTTCCTTTTATGCTATTATTTTCATGAATACCCTCAGCTAATGCATTCAATTGTTGGTAACTCAAAGAGTACTCCCCTTTTTCTAAACTAGTCCCTGAATTTACTAAATGAAAGAAAGGTTCATCTTCTCGAAATTGAATCAGTTGTTCAAATGCTTCGAAATTATTTTTTTGGTCTTTCAATAAATTATATGCGTTTTCACGATAGCTCAACTCTAGATTCTCATCATTGGCTTTAGCCTCCTTACTTAGTTTTTTAAATTTTGCGGCAATTTGATCTAATGTATGTGGATAGACACTCTTCAGCTGTATTAAAACTTGAATTTCGGATAATGTTAAAGAGTCATTTACTCTTGGGATTTTACTTAACAAGGGAGATTTTACTTGAAGCCACTCTTCAAAAAAACTACCTAGCAGATAACGACTGTCTTTTTTAAAATAATAAAATTGATTCGTAAAAGGATAATCGCTAGAAAGTTTTAAAAAGCCTACTAATAATTTTGGAGTCTCGTAAACTTTAACCACCCAATCCTCAAAATTTTGGATTTTCCCTGATTTACCTCTATGCTTAAAGGTAGATAAACAGTGATCTACCATTTCGCGAAAGTATCCCATGCAACTAACCTTATGGATTCCCAACTTTTTAGTAGTTTCTTCTAATAGTTGCAGGCGATCTTTCTTTACTAATTCATGAACTAAAGCTTCCGCAGAAATTAGGATTTTTCCACATCTATTTCTTTTCGCATCATTGATCCATTTTTGAAGTAAAAACTCTAAATCCTTTATTCTAAATTCTTTGAGAATAACTGCTAACTCATGGCCATTCCCTTTAGAAATAAGACCCTTTTGCATTTTATCATCTTGATCTGAGGTAGGCCAATAGAAGCCATTCTTTGTTAAATATTCTTTATTGTTAACACAAGCATACTGCAAAAAGGAACTACCGGTCTTATAGATGCCATAATGAATGTATAACTCCATCTTATTCTTGAGAAAGATCTTTCATGTTTTTCCAAAAACCATCCATTCGATCTAAGAAGGTATTCGCTTTCTTCTTCGAAAGATAATAAGTCGAATATACAGTATGGCCAAAAGCATGCGCATATTCTAATGCCGCTGTTAGATTACCAATAACCGTACATTCATTAGACCGAATAAATAAACTTTCCAAATTGATATCGGCGGGAAGAATTTGTACTTCAATTCCGGCACTTTCAAGTGCTTCAACCAAGAATATACCTGTCCCCGAACTGAGTCCGGGTCTTAATTTGACATATACTCTATTTAGATCTCGTTTTTTTTGCAATATTGAAATGGCTTCTGTGATACTATCATGGTAGTAAGACGCTTCAATTCCAGTATAGCGGCTATTAGAACCATCTATCCAAATTACCTCTTGCTCTAGGGCAAAACCTTTTGCCATTTGTTGAATGAATAGTTGATCAGCTTCCGGCTTCAAAATGACCTTTTTCTCTGCCGGGGCATTATAAAATGCATTTTCTGAAAAACAATAAAAGCTTAGGTTTTCGAAATGGGTGTAGGCATTGTAATGATAGGGAATGGATTGAAGTCGAAGATTGAACCCCCGCAAAGCCCGCATCACCGATTGCCACCAACTTTTGGAAAAGGTGCTTGAGCGATACTTCATTTTACGGCTATTCCATGTCAAATCCGTTAAATCATCCTTTGCCATATAAGCCGAATTTCCTTCCTCAAAAAAATGAAATCCCTTACATTGCGGATGAGTCACCAATAATTTTTGAAAATTTGCCATCAAATCGACGTAGGCAATAAAATCTTGTTTTTGGATAAAGGATTCGAGATAGCGATCAAAAGATTTAGGGGTATTCAATGTAAATACTTTCCTGATACCCTTTCCTTCTATCTTACTGAAAGAAGGAATGACTTGATAAGTCTCATCGGGCACTTGATATCCCGCACTAATTACCAATACTTCTTCCTTCGTCAACTTTAAATGTTGAATAATAGACCATGCTACCAAATAGGTTAGAGAGGAATGAACGGTGAAAATGTGTTTCATTTTTGGGTGATTGGTGATTGGTGACTCGTGATTTGTAATTGGTGATTATTGAATAGTGAATAATGAATAGTAAATAGTGAACTGTGAACCGCTTAATTTTTACTGCTCACCGTTTACTGTTCACCGCTTACCGTTCACTCCTAAAATCAAGTTGATAAGTAGTTTTTTCTTCTAATTCCTCATTGTTATAAGCCATGAAATCTATCCCATTCACATTGGCTGCCTCATAGTCATTGATGGAGTCACCAATCAAGACACACTCCTGAGAGTCAAGCTGTTCTTCCTCGAGGATGGCATGCACCCATTCTTTTTTGGGTGTGGGAGATCCGTGGATGCGTTCGAAAAAAGGACTTAATCCATGAAACTCACATAATGTACGCAACTCCGTTTGGTCAGATCCGGAAACAATGAACATGCGGTGGTTGTGACCCATTGTCTTGATGAAACTCACGGTTTCTTGAATCAACAAGTTTGGATCCTTGAGCTGTGCCAGCATGATGGCAGAAAACTTTGCCGCCCACTCCGCTACTTGGTCATCAGTAATGCTTACCTTGCGAATTTCCTCAAAGAAATAGCGAAACTTTACATAACGTGACAAGCCTCCGTTGGATTGATGAAACTGAATCAATTGATCTACCTCCTCCTTTGGAAACCCTTTTAAGACCGCTTCAAAGCCTTGATCACGAATGGCATTGGAGTTTAGAATGACCCCGTCAAAATCCCAGAAAATTACTTTTTTCATTTCATCCCTTTTATGATGGTTCTTACTTTTTCTGCATCCGCAAGGGTATCGACCGCTACCGAGTCAGCCGATAGTGGAATCATGCGTACCTCATAGTCTAATTCTAAAAATCGTAGAATTTCCAAATCTTCTTCTTCTTCCAAAGGGGTCTTTTTACCGGTAGCAGCAAAATCATGGAGTGCCTGCTTCGGAAAGGCATAGACGCAGATTTGGCGCCATGAGCGATTGAATACCCCACTTTTATTACCCGGTATCGGTGAGCGCGACATGTACAACAAGCGACCATCAGGTCGAAACACTACTTTCGGAATGGTCAAGGATCGATATTGTGCTTCCTCCTGAATGCCTGCATATCCATTGATTACTTCACCCGGAAAGGACTCAATGGCAGCAATCGTATCAAGAATATCCTGCGGATTGATCAAAGGCTCATCCCCTTGCACATTGAGGTACACTTTTGCGTCTAGTTGCTGCGCCACCTCTGCTAATCGATCCGTACCTGTCAGGCAAGTACTAGAAGTCATCACCACCTGCATTCCCCTAGCTTCACAATGCTGCCGAATGTCTTCATGATCGGTTGCCACATAAATTAGACTTCTATCCACTGCCTGGCAGCATTGTAACCAAGTGCGCTCAATCAGACTTTTACCCTCCAAGTCAATCAGTGGCTTTCCCGGTAGTCGTGATGATTGCATGCGGGCAGGAATAACGACTATATATTTTGTTTTGACATTTTCTTTCATATTGTAGATTGGTAAAAATCAATCATCTGTTGTAGGCCTTCTTCAAAAGAGATAGCTGCTTTTACTCCCAATTGTTGGTAGAGTTTGTTTGGATTTCCATAAATACCAAATTGGTCTCCGGGGGTGCTCCCTGCATACTCTACTTGAGGACAAGGCTCGATAGCGTCCTGCAAACCAGCGATGATCTCTTTCACGTGGGTTTTAATGCCACTACACACATTGTAACACTCATAATAAGCAGGTGGTGCATCAGCCACCTTTAGGAAGGCATTGACAACATCATCGATATATATAAAATCTCGAAATCGATCTTTACTGCCTTTCACTTGTATGGCTCCTTCCCGAATGGCCTGTGCCAAAAATATACTCACCATGCCCTGTCGCATATTTTCCATATTTTGACCCGGGCCATACACATTGAATAGCCTTAATGCAGTGCATGGGAGATGATATTGGGCAGAATACCTTTTTAAATACTGCTCGGAAGCTAACTTGCCGACGGCATAAAAGGACTTAGGATCACAAGGGTGTTGCTCAGTAATCGGCTGATCAGGGACATCCCCATAGACCGACATGGAAGAGGCATAGACAAAATGTTTGCATCCTTTCTTTCTGGCAATATCCAATAACATCAGGGTTGATTGCGTATTGGTCTGCAAATCATAAACCGGATCATCATAACTAATTTCACCGGAGCTTTGCCCTGCAATATGTAAGATGACATCAATGGAACATTCTTCTAATTGATCGATCACATTACGATCTTGGCAATTTCCTTTAATCAGCAATACTTCTTCCGGTACGTTTTCACGAAATCCAGTAGTGAAATTGTCGATACCAATCACTTGATGACCCGCTTTCAACACAGCCTTTGCAGTCTGTGAGCCAATAAAACCTGCAACACCGGTAATGAGGTAATTCATCGGCTTAAATCAAATATCCATAGATTGACTCCTGTACCAATGCAGTATAGGAGCTTGGCGTTAAACTATGCAATTTGCAGCCTGCGATAGTTGCTTTTTCAAAGAGATATTCATTTTCCAGAAATAATTCTTGCTCTCTACTCCCTATATTTTGACCTGAATACCCATCGTAACCTACCAATTGAATTGTTTTTAAATCAAGTTCAAGTGCGGTTTGAACAGCTAAAGCAGTGTGTGTATTCTTTAACTTATCAGTAAATTCTATCTTTTTTAATTCGTAGGAACTATCAGCAAGTTTTTGAGGAATGTATGTCCCCATTTCCCTTGGGAATGGGGGAAGAATGCAGGTACCGGTTACTATATCTACATCTCCAAAAACTTCCTCCAATCGGTGTCCTTCATTACCAATCAAACAGAAGATCTGATCATTTGGAATGTTACGGAAAATCATTGCATTTCTTGAGCTAGCATGAATAACCAACATATTAGGGTTTTGCTTTAAATAACTTTCTATCGCCTCGGCATGATCTCGTACACTAGGTCCCCCGCCAACTACAAAAGCACCTGAATAAGCATTATCTCTTTTCAGATGTATTTCAGGTAGCTTTTTGTTATCTTCTTTTCCTTGGGATTGATTACTTAGCGCTCTTAAAATACTGTTTATGGAATAAAAACGCTTGGTAACCCATTCCATTACTTGCTTTTGAGGAAGAGAATGTGCTCCTGAAACCATGTAAGGAAGATTAGTCCCCCATTCATGATGTTTTTGCAAATGAGCAAACTCATCAACAACGCCTGAAAGGGCATTGTAATCGAAATCTATTTTTCCTTGTGCGTGAAGTACTGTCAATAATAATTCAGTCTTTAAGTTGCCAGCTCCCCTTCCCATCCCGGTGATCGTAGCATCCACAATTTCTACTCCATGTTCAATGGCCGTTAAGGTATTAATCAGCCCCAATTCCAAATTATTATGCCCATGAAAACCAAGGGGAGTATTGGTTTTGGATCGAACGATTTCAATGATTTCTTTTACGTCTTCAGGAAAGACCCCACCGAAAGAATCTACCATATAAAAATAATCGCAGATACCTTCCACTTGTGGTATCAAATTTAAAAATGTCTTTTCCTCTTTCCAGGTAGACATATACATCACATTAAATCCTACTTCAAAGCCCATTTCTTTTACAGCTCGCGCCAGGCCTAAAGCCCGTTCAAAGTTCTTAGGATCAATCGCCAGGCGTACCATGTCGATGATTCCAATACAATCTTGAAGCAAAGTACGAGTATCTTCGGCCTTTACATCCTTTTCGTTGAGAATGATGACCAATTTTTTATTGCTCTTAGCTTTTAGGTCTTGCATCACCGAAAGGGGTAAATAGAAATATTTTCCGAGATAGCCCTTAAGTTGTGGCGATCGATAACCTACTTCAAGATAATCAATGGGAACATCATTACAGGCAGCCAAATAATGGTCTACTAGGTTATCAGAAAAATCCCAATTGGTATAATACCCTCCATCGCGAAGGGTGCAATCTAATATTTTAGTCATTTTTGATGTATCCGTATTGTTGAAACTTATTAACTAGAGAATGCTTTTCTGCAAAAATAGTATTACTGCCTATAAATTGATCCATATGCTGTTGAATCTCCTTAGATAAAGGTGTGTCAATTTGTTTAGATTGCTGTTTTAAAAAAAGCTTTTTTTCAAATTTTAACCAATAAGAAAACCTCATATGATATCTCCTTTGTAAAAGCTGAAACCACTTTTCCTCACTGCTAAAAAACGAAAAAAACTTGGATAGCACAGTTAAATGATATGTAGATACCTTGATATGGGTGGTATCTTTTATTTTTTTTCGTTTATGACCTATGGTATTAACATCGAAAACAATTTTATCCTCCAAATCTAAATATTCTATTAATTCATTAAAAAATGCTTCTTTGTTATTTTTCAATTCTTCAAATAGTAAATAATGAATTTTGCTGTTAGGAAAATACTTATTAATCAAATTATCAAAAAATAATAGATCGAAAACTTTAAAAACAGAAGACTCTTTCAAAAAAGAAGAAAAAATATACCTTTCATTTTTGAAGGAAAGAAAGCGATATTTTTGTAAGAAGCAGGAATGAATTAAGTCTTTTTGGTTTCTTAAGGTAACTAGCAAACGAATTTCAACCTCATTTCCCAAAATTACTTTTAATTTTTCTAATACATCCTCGATGCCATTTTGAGATCCAAACTGCTTTTGATGAATGATTGCAGGAAAGGTATAGTCCTCATCTGAAATTACGTTTAGTTTATCTTCACTTAAAATATTTTTATTGATCTTCAAGGGTTTATCCATCCAAAGATGCCTTCTTAAGTACCAAACCCAGTCTACACCTATAAATTTAGAATTGCCCAATCGATTATGGGTACTTGAAGTCGTCCTACCTAGGAAATTTATTAGGCCCTGATTATGAAGTTTCAAGAAAAAATCTTCCTGAAGTGTTGTCGTTGCTGTTTTAGGGAACCCAATATGAATAAATAATTTTTTCAAGAATCTAATAAGTTGATCGATAGTTAGGAATTATTTTTTTTAAAAACTTTTTTTTATACCTCCCAACATACCGTTTGAAACGATGAAAGTAATTCAATTTGCCTATCTTAAATTCTTCCGCATATTTTTGCCATTTTTCTCCAAAACTATTTTCAAAATTCAACTCTAAAAAGGAGTTTGAATGGTATAACCTAATTAAAGCATTTTTTACAGATTCTTTGGCACGTTTTTCAAAAGGTGAATTTCTAAACCAATCGTAGAGATATAATCTAGTACGTAACCTATCCTCAGCTTTAGCTTCAGTACTTATTATACTCCAAATAGCCTCGCCATGAATTCGGTAGAATGCAGGTTTAATATCATTAATTATAAAATGGTGACCTTTTGTTTTTGATAAAAACATTAAAACCGTATCCGCACTATTAATAGGAGTTCCATTATACCGTGGCATTTTTAAAATATCAAAATTTGTATTTCTCATCATTCGAGTTAAAATACGATCACCCTGATTGACCCTTGGGTCAAATTGTCCCGTATTTTCATAATAAACCTTCCAAGGATGAGAGGACACAAAGCATTTTGGATTATTTTCCATGAAATGGTATTGTTTCTTTAATTTCATGGGATCTCCCCACCAATCATCACCATCTAAAAAGCAAATATATTTACCAGAACAATGAGCCAATGTATCGTAAAAATTGTAAAGCCTTCCATTCTTAGTGCGTAAAATACTATATTGATCTCCCTGGACTCTATTTAATATTTTTAATTTTATTTTTTCGGTGCTTCGATAAGATTTAATAATCTTTAGTGTATTATCAGTAGAAAAATCATCTCCAATTACAATTTCTATAGGAAAGTCTACTTGCTGTTGAAATATACTATCTAAAGCCTGAGCTATATACTTTTCTTGATTATAGGTTATAATTCTTACACTTATTTCGAAAGGGTATTCATGCATATATCAATACAAGGTTTTTAATGTTGAGATAATTCTTTTTAAATCTTTTTTTGTTAGTTCGATATAAACTGGTAGCCTAACTAAGGTTTCAGAGTACCTATCAGGATGTTGCTTTTTACCACTGCAATGCCTATTAGAGTAAAATTGACTTTTATTCAATGATTGGTAATG